>JAZDKD010000425.1:0-14287 GCA_043803345.1 Pseudomonadota bacterium | reverse complement strand
TTGGCTGTTGAATTCATTTTCCCTATGCTTTGACGCCGATAACGCGAGGGGGTTATTGCGTGAGTATTCAAAACATAAAGACTGCGCATCTTGTTCACGACCTCAAAAATCCAGTCAACATAATTGAATCTGGAGCGAGATCCCTGCTCGACAAACAGGATCGCTATGGAAATCTAACTCCCAAACAGGAAAAAGTTGTTCGAAGGATGCTGCGGAATGCCATGAGATTGAGGCACTTGGCCAATAACATGCTCGAAGTTGATATGGCCGCGCTTGGAGTGCTCAACGTGGTTGACTGTACGCTTTCTGACATATTGAGAGTGGCGCTTGTTGAGGTTTTTGATCTCATTGACCCGGTGGTTTCCGACGCATTGGAGGAAGCAAAAGCCTTTGACAAATTCGTTGGAATTCTAAGGGCTAATGATGTTCTGCTGGAGGCTGACCCAGGCCAGATGACCTGTCCAATAAACATCGACGAAACAAAGATGACCCTCATAGTCACAAACCTGCTCTCAAACGCATTCAAGTATAAAACCAAATCTGTCAGTCTTAGGGTCTCACTGAGCAATGAAACAATAGAACTAGCGGTTAAGGATGATGGCCCGGGAATTCCGGAGAGTTATCATGAGAAGATATTTAAGAATTATTTTCAGTGTGACAAGGTAGAGGGTTTTCCTGTTCGGGGGCACGGGTTGGGCTTAGCGGGAGCATTGGCTCTGGCAAGCGCAATGGGTGGAGACCTCAATATTTGCAGAAGCCCTCAGGGCGCAGAGTTTGTCGTTCACGTTAAGGCCAACTGCAAGTAATAATTACTGATATTGCCGTCTCAGTCGTTGACTTGAAGTAAACCTTTTATAATTCAGGTCTTGTCCATATCTTCTCATTATCCAGAATCTTGATCCACCCATCTTACGTAATCAGCGATTACTCCTCAATTTTGTCAGAAGGCGCAGTATTTCCAAATACAGCCACACCAGGGTAACCATCAATCCGAAAGCGGCGTACCACTCCATAAATTTGGGAGCCCCATTAGTTGACAGAACCCTAATCATATCAAAATCCAGGACTAGATTCAGGGCCGCTATAACTACCACAAAAACGCTAAAACCTATTCCCATCCATGTGTTGTCAAAAATTAGCGGAGCTTGGATTCCAAAGAAACCTAGAACCATGGCGACCAAATAAAAGATCGCTATACCACCGGTCGCTGCAATAACTCCAAGCTGAAACTTCTCCGTAACCTTTATCACCCCAGAGGAATATGCGGCCAACATGACGACACATACGGCAAATGTGAGTCCAACGGCCTGAATTGCAATACCGGGATACTTAGATTCAGTTACTGCTGAAATTCCTCCCAGGAGAAGCCCCTGAAGCAATGCGTACAAGGGCGCTGTTACTGGAGACCACGAGTTCTTGAACACCGTAACCATAGCGACAACAAACCCGACAATTGCTCCAAATGTCATCAGAGTGGTTATCATGCCGACGCTTTCCGAGGGAGCGTCAAAGAAGGTTTTCCACACATAGCCGGCGCTAAGAAAGCAAATGACAAGCAACAGCAAGGTCTTGTTCACTGCCCCCTGCAAAGTCATGGCCTGTCCCGCAAAACCGGCGTCGCGATATTGGGAGAATCTTCCTTCCGAAAGCGTTGGATTACTCGAACTAGCGATACTGATGGCCATCTTTCACCTCACTGGAACAGGTTAACTTTTTGCTCTAACAGTGTCAGCATTCTCGCTCATGGTTTAGAAATAGTATCAATTGTTGTTCAACGCAAGTCTCGTTTTATCAACCTTGAGCATATTCCTATTTGCTTCAGGAGAAAAACTCCCTTAACTCTAGTGGTTCGATCCTGAATGGGCTGTCACTTCCTTGAAAAAAACAATGATTCCGGATCATGTGCATTGCCAGAATGCTATAATTTATGGATCTGCCGTTTTTTACATTTACTGCGTGAACCACGGTCTTGGGCGCAAAGAATTTGTCTCCAAACGGACAAACCAGCTTTCCCCTGTCCTCTCTAACTGTCACTTCATATTTCCCGTCCACTATCACCGAATCTCCAAAACCTTTTACAGCCTCTCGATGGAGACGTTCCATCTCGTTGGTCACAAGTTCAATATCCAAATCAATCTTGTTTACTGTAGCCATATCATCTTCCAGTAAGCGGCTGAGTTGTCGCGATTCACCCCGCAAGAAATTACCTTTACGTAACTTTTCCTCAGTGTCAAATAGATTAGGATCGGCTTTAAGGGGCCTATCAGCCAAATTTGTCATAATAAATTCGCTCCTCATTTATCCCGAGTTTGCCTAAGACCTCTATGCATGCGTTAAGTAAACCGGGGCTTCCACAAAGATATCCTTCGCCATCGGAGCCCTCACCCACCTTTTTTTCCACAACATCAGTAATACGTCCTATTTCGCCATCCCAGTTGTCGCCGGGATCAGGAGCTGATAGCGCCGGAACAAATTTAAAGCCGGTATTCCTGGATTCAAATTCTTGCCATTCTTTTAACATGAATAGATCGCGTTTCGCCTTTGCTCCAAAAAAGAAAATTGGCCTGCGTCTTTCAATTTCTTCAGATGTCATGCCCAACAGTATGGATCGAATTGGCGCCATTCCAGATCCTCCTGCTATGCATATCATCCTGCGATCATTGTCACGAAGGTAGAATTCTCCAAATGGCCCGGTTAGAACAACTTCCTGACCGATCTTGAGGTGCTTAAACATATATGTGGTGCAAATTCCGTCGGGAACCAGACGAACCATAAGTTCCAGTTGATCTTTGATTTCAGCTCTGCCGCACATCGAGTAAGCTCTATACACCGACTCTGAAATATCGCCATATGGCGGTGACTGAAACTGGATGTATTGTCCGGCCTTATAACTAATTTCAGGAGGATCATGTAACTTGAATCTAAAGTGTTTGATATCATATGTTAAGTCTGCGACATAATCGACTCGGGCTCTAAATTCCCTGATGTTAAACAATTCATCAGGAATTTTAATGGCGCAGTTGTTCTTGACTTTGATTTGGCATGATAACCTGACGTTTTGGGCGATATCTTCTTTGGTGAGTAAAGGGGCTTCCGTTGGTAATATGTCGCCAAAACCTTCTATTGCTCTGACCTTACAATAAGAGCAGGTTGCTCTTCCCCCACAAGCTGATGGGACAAAAATTTTCAGTTGTTTTAGTGTGGCTAGGACTGTGGAACCTCCCTTTACCTCGAATGTTTTGTCATTGACTTTAAGCTCGACTTCCCCGTAATCCATGAGGTAACGTTCCGCCAGTAGAATTATGATTGACAAAACCGCGGCGAGAGACGCTATGGACAAAGCCGGGATCAAATAATTCAAAACCACCCATTTACCTCGTTTGAATGACGCTAGTTAATTTGAACAATCCCACTGAAACCAATGAATCCCAAGGCTATTATGCCTGTAATTATAAGAACTATTCCAGGACCTTCCAACGCCGGCACAACTTTTGAGCGTCTTTGCATTTTTGCTCTGATGCCCGCCAGAGCCATGATTGCCACCATCCATCCTATGCCGCTGCCCGCTCCATAAGCTAATGACTGATAAAAGTCGTATTTTCGTATGATTAAGAACAATGCCGCTCCAAGAACGGCGCAGTTAACTGTAATCAAAGGCAGGAATATCCCCAGGGACGCGTATAGCCGATCAGAAGTTCTTTCTATAATCATCTCAACAACTTGAACTAACGCCGCTATAACTATTATGAACGCAATAAACTCCAAATATTCGAGCTTTAAGGGAACCAGGAGATAATAGTACACCAAATAATTTGCCATCGAAGTTATGGTCATCACGAACACAACGGCGATTCCTAGTCCCCATGCCGTTTTCAACTCCCGAGAAACCGAAAGGTAAGAGCACATGCCCAGAAAATTTGTGAGCAAGATATTGCTCGTAAATATTGAGGCAAAGAATATGACGAAAACCCCAACCTCTTGCATGCGCTTCTCCCGAAAAGATTCAGCAGTCTTCTATAAAATGGCCGAAAATAATAGACACAGTCGATTAAAACGCTTACTTTTTGACGTCCCCTTGCGCCTCCATCCGCATTCCCCACCATCTGGCGATCCACACCACAGTCGCCAGCATAAAGAACGCTCCTGGCGCCATCACCATTATCGTCCATTTCGTGAAGTCAAAAGGAATGGTGATACCGGCGATTGAACCAAATCCCAGCCCTTCCCTGAATATTGATATAAGTAATAGAATCATTGAATACCCGATTGCGGATGAGACTCCATCAACTAGAGCGGGAATTGGTTTGTTTTGTATGGCGAAAGCTTCCACGCGCCCCAAAACAATGCAGTTTGTGATTATCAACCCTACATACGGCCCGAGTTGAGCGCTTATGTCTGGAAGATAGGCCATCAGAAAATTGTGCAGGACTATCACATAAGCCGCTATGATGAGAGTTGACGATATAATCCTCAGTCTAAAAGGTGTTACAGTTCTTAAAGCTGAAGCCGTGAAGCAGGAAACAGCGTTGGTGTAGATCAAACCAAGACACATTACAGCCGTATTTTCGACAACGTTTGTAACAGCCAGGGTGGAACATATGCCCAATACCTGCCTAAATATTGGATTATTATACCAAACGCCGTCCAGCGCTATCTTTTTGGAAGAGACGGCCAATCGATCCTCCGAATCTGATCTCTTTCAGATAATATTGCTTTTATGTCATTATTCAGAATGTTTTGAACAGAATTTGACGTGATGGTTGCCCCAGTAATCGCGTCAAGCCTGTTTGACGATTCTTTCCCTCCCGATTGAAAACTCACGAACTTTTCTTGAGAGGATATTTTAGAAACGTCTATACCCTTGAACTGATCCCTGAACCATTTTTCATCTATCCGAGCGCCTAAACCAGGAGTCTCTGAATGAGAAGTAAATATTAGTCCGTCAATCTTTGACAAACTGCTGTTGAGCGCCACCAAGCCATGTATCGGCCCCCAAAGTCCCCTGCCCGAGATTGGAAAAGCGTATCGTTCGAGGGCGCCCCTTTCATCGAAGGCTGCGTAGACATAATCCTGCCCTATTTTTGTGGACTTGACACATTTGGATTCAATTTGCCTTATAGCCTCTGGAGTTGATCGAGTAGGAAATTCTATTCCGAGAACCTCAAGAAGTTGCCTGCTTGTTCTCGTCTCTTCATTTAGTTGAATTCTTTTTGTGAGCGCCATGTTTACGCCCGAAGTCAACCCGGCGAAGAAAAAGGCAATGACAAATATAAACAATATGTTCTTAATAAAAACCATGTTAAGAAACTTGCAGTTGGGCTTTCTTCTTCTTTTCCAAAATTGTGACCGCCTCATCAAAAAGCGGACCAAAAGTATTTCCAAGGATTATGGCAAAAGACGTGGCTTCAGGGAATCCGGAAAAGCTTCTTATAATTATCCACAAGCATCCGACGAGAAAACCGTAAAGCAATTTTGCCGGTGCCTTTACACACCCTGACACCGGTTCGGTCACCATGAAAAAAGCTCCGAACAATAGGCTACCTGAGAGAAGGTTTCTCATGGGATCAAGCGTGTGATCAAATCCCAGCCAATATAGCATAGTGTTTAAGCTCATTGCCCCCAGCAAACAGGACACTGGATAACGCCAATCGGCGACCCCTCTATAAAGTATATAAGCGCCTCCAAGCAAAATTGCCGGAACACATGTTTCGCCGATACTCCCGGAGATGTTTCCCCAAAATAGATCATGCAGGCTTGCCAAGGCGCCGGTCTGTTTGAAACTAGCCAACGGCGTGGCTGATGTCATGGCGTCCAGATCTGTGTATTGCAAGAGTCTACCAAAAGGTTCAGAAACTGGAGCCATCCACTGAGATGTGAGGTACAACGGGAAACAGACATACACAAAACTTCGTCCAACTATCGCCGGATTAAAAACATTTTTACCAAATCCTCCAAAAACCTGCTTGCCAAAGACTATTCCGAAAATAATTCCAACCGCGGCTATCCACAATGGAGTATACGGCGGCAGACTCAACCCATAAAGGGCCCCGGAGACAAACACGCTTTCAGTGGGCATTCCACCACGATACGTCTCGAATATAACCTCGGTGAGGTAGGCCACGAGGCAAGAAAAAACCACTAGAGTCAAAGATCGCCAGCCAAAAAAGTAAACACCCATGGCGGTTGCTGGAATGAGAGCTATTATCATGGCTCTCATTGGAGCCTGATACTTGATCGAAAAATTTAGTTTAGACTTGAACAAGGTTTCCTAATTAGATTTCAGTTGAAATTGATCCGCCGGTATAGCTGGAACCGAGCTTATTGTAGCCGAAAATAAGGTTACCAACGAAGCCAAAATTAGGCAAGTTTCTATTGCAGAGTTTACCTAAACCTACAGAGGAATTATATTTAGACAGGGCACAATAAACTGAACGCCCTTTAAAAAATTTCTGGGGATGAAATAATGGATAGATTCGTATATGACATTTCTCGCCACACAGCTGAATCATTCGGCAAGGTGGCCTACTTTTGCTCAGAAAAAGGCGTTTGTAACGTGGAAGAAATTCCGGCAAGTGAACCTATGGCTCTGTTGGGTATACTGAATGAACGTGGCGCTCAAGGATGGGAACTTGTTCAGCTTCTTTTTGGAGACAGAGGAGTCATCGCATGTTGGGAAAAGAGAATAACAGATGAACTGGAAGGATAACCAGGGAACCCCTTTTGCCCAAATGTGATATCGTCCCCTATAAATGGCTAATATTGCTCAATGATTGTGATCCTGAACCAAGGTAAAACGGCTTGGCGTATTCCATAGTTAGGGGCGGTTGGATACGGCCATTAATCAGTAGCGTTTTCGAACCAAAAATCATGTCAGATTAAACAAACCACAGGAGGCCTTTATCATGAATTCTGCAGTAACTATTAAAGGTATGTCTTGCCAACATTGCGCAATGGCGGTTAAGAAGGCCCTTGCCTCATTGGACGGGGTTACAGGGGTAGAGGTTAATCTCGAAAAAGGGGAAGCTTCAATCAGCCATAATTCGCCTATTGATCTTGAAGAAGTTCGTTTAGCGGTTGAGAAATCCGGATATGAACTTGGATAAAGCCACAATTCAAATCAGGGGAATGACTTGCGCTGCCTGTGTCCGCCGCGTTGAGAACGGATTGAAGGCGATGCCGGGCGTCAACGAAGCTTCGGTCAATTTTGCCACGGAAAAGGCTACGGTTTCTTATGACACTTCGTTACTCGACAGGAACCAGTTGGAGAACAAAATATCGGATCTTGGTTACCAACCTGTGAAGATGTCCTCCGATGGAGTGAAGAAAACAATTGTATCGGTAGGCGGTATGACTTGCGCCGCCTGTGTCAACAGAGTTGAGAAAATACTTAAATCCCTGCCAGGAGTAGACGACGCATCTGTAAATTTCGCTACTTCCAAAGCCACACTTTCTCACTCTTCCTCAGCCATTGATGTCGATGCTGTAAGGAATTCCATCGAGGACGCGGGATATCATTTTCTTGGAGTAGTGGCCAACAACACTGAAGACCCTACTGAAAAAGCTCGTAAGTCTGAACTTCGAGCCATAAGATGGAAACTGATCGTAGGCGCGATACTAAGCGCGCTCGTTCACGTGCTCGCTATGGGCCACGTGTTACCTCTGTCGACACATAGCGATGCCAAAGTTCTCAACTTTATCCAGTTGTTAATGACCACACCGGTAGTTTTTTGGGTAGGCGGTGGATTTCTCGGAGGGGCATGGAAGGCCCTTCGGCAAAAAACATCCGATATGAACACGCTTGTGGCGTTGGGCTCATTGTCAGCGTATTTCTATTCCCTCGTGATCACTTTGTTTCCGCACTCTTTGTCTCACGAATCGCTTCAACCTTATGTGTATTTTGACGGCGCGGCGATGATTGTCACTCTGGTTCTATTGGGCCGATACCTTGAGGCTCGAGCCAGGGGCAAAACATCAGCGGCTATCAGAAAACTCATCGAGCTGAAACCCAGCGCCGCAAGAGTCATCAGGGACGGTGAAATTGTCGAAGTTCCTGTCGAACTACTGAACAGAGGTGATTTATTCCAGGTCAGGCCGGGGGAAAGGATCCCAACGGATGGAGAAATAGTTTCAGGTTTGTCTTCTGTTGACGAAGCCATGCTAACGGGAGAAAGCATGCCAGTAGACAAAACAGCCGGTGACCAGGTCTTCGGCGCCACCATAAATCAGAACGGGTCGCTAATTGTACGGGCAGACAAAGTGGGTTCCGAGACTGCGCTGGCCCAGGTCATAAGGCTGGTTGAAGAAGCGCAGGGTTCAAAAGCCCCCATCCAGCGAATCGCTGACAAAGTCGCCGCCATCTTTGTTCCGATTGTCCTAGCTATCGCCTTCCTTACATTCTTTGTCTGGATGTACTTGCCGGATGAGCCTTCAATTTCGAGAGCTATGCTAAATTTCGTGTCAGTGTTGATCATAGCCTGTCCCTGCGCTATGGGACTGGCCACACCGACTGCCGTCATGGTCGGCACAGGCTCCGCCGCAGAGAAAGGTATACTAATCAAGGGTGGTGAGGTCCTGGAAAAGGCGTGTAAGGTCAATACAGTTGTATTTGATAAAACTGGAACACTGACCAAGGGAAAGCCCACCGTGTCGGATATGATACCGACTCCAAAATACACTACCGATGAGTTGATAAGAATTGCGGCGTCTCTTGAATCATTGTCAGAACATCCTCTTGCCAGGTCAATCTGTGACATGGCCTCTGCTTCAGGGTCGAAGCTCGATCGGGTCGAGTCTTTCAAGTCCGAAACCGGTTATGGCGTCAGTGGAATAATCGAAGGCTCCAATGTCCACGTGGGAAGCGCTAAATTGATCGAATTCGTGAAAATGGACATTTCAAAAGTTCATGGCGAAGCGGAATCACTGGAAAAGAAAGGGAAAACCGTTGTTTTCGTTGCGAAGGATCATGAGCTTGTGGGAATCCTGGGAGTGTCGGACACATTGAGGGAATCGTCCATTCCCGCAGTCGACAGGTTGAATGAGATGGGAATTAATGTCGTTATGATTACTGGGGATAACCAACTGGCCGCACAATCAATGGCTCATGCTTTGGGTATCCAAACAGTTCTTGCTGAGGTTCTTCCGGCTGGCAAGGCCGGTGAAATAAAGAAACTTCAGCAAACAGGTAAGGTGGTCGCAATGGTCGGCGACGGCATTAACGACGCTCCTGCGCTTAGCGCAGCCGACATTGGCATAGCCGTAGGCGCAGGATCCGATGTAGCTGTTGAAGCGGGATCCATCACCCTCATGACGAATGATCTGCGTCTTGTGCCGGCTGCGATATCTTTTTCAGCTCAAACGATGAAAGTTATCAAACAGAACCTGTTCTGGGCTTTCTTCTATAACTCCCTCGGAATACCGATTGCCGCAGGGATTCTTTACCCATTTTTTGGGATTCTTCTCACACCTGTCATTGCCGCAGCCGCCATGGCATTGAGTTCCGTATCCGTGGTTTCAAATTCCTTGCGTTTACGCACACTTTTATCCCGAGTTTAGTAGCCCTGACAGTTGGAGTTTTAAATGGATTCATTTGTTTACACTACCTTTCCGAAAAGGTTTTTTCGACGCTGTGGACAATTCTGTTTCCTGGCAGTTTTCATTATATTTTCTCTGATTGTTTCGTGGAGCCATGTTAGAGCCGAAACGAAACAAGTTGACAATCCGTCCAAAAAGCAAGATCTGGAAACAAAAAGAGAGCGCAAGGAAATTGTGATAGTGGGTGGCGACATGGCGGGTTTGACAGCAGCCTACTTCCTAAAACATAGGGATATATTGCTCCTCGAAGAAAGTGGAGCATTTGGTGGCCAAATGGCGTCCGGAAGTTTTGCGGGATTCAACTACCCCAGGGGGATTGCCTACATCGGTATGCCACAGGGACCAATAGGCTCGATCGTGGACGAACTGGGACTAGAACCTGTCGAAATACCGGAACCATCAGAAGGGTTCTATTATGACGGCAAGTTTTATTTTGGCCCCAATGCCACAAAAGAACTATTATCCGCTAACAGTAGCGCCGAGGAGTACAATCGATTCGTCAATACGGTTGGAAAAATAGCCAAGGCCCATGGAGACAATGACAATTCTGAATTATCGGACGAACTCGCCCTGTTGGATAAGATTACCGCCAGGGAATGGTTTGAACGAGAAAAATTTCCTGATGTTTTTATTGATATTTACAACTCGCAGGCGCTTGGAGTTTTTGGAGCTGGACTTAGCGAAATATCCGCTCTCAGTTTTATTCCCGAGATCGGTTTCCAGTTTGAGAGATTTGAGTCAGTTGTTGACCCCAACGATTCAAATCAAAGGGAAGGCCCTGAAGAGACCGAAAAGTTTTCGGACGCTGTGACATTTCAGGGGGGGCTGTCTGAACTTCCGGAAGCCATAATCAAGAAACTGGGATCTATCGCAAAATCCGGGGCCAAAGTGACTCAGATAATTCCTAGAGATGGGATATACGAAATTGCGTACATCGATAAATCGGGAATCACGAGTTTTGTAGAAGCCGGCGCCGTGATTATGGCTGTTCCTCCATCTGTAGCCTTAAAGATTGGCGAACTTGTCCTCAGTCAGGAGCAAAAGGACATTCTGAAAAAAATTGTTTATTCCAATTACGCCACCGTGACATTGTTCAGTTCAACCCCGGTTTTTGAGCAAGCCTTCAATCTTAGCGTAGGTAAAGGATTCTCCTTCTCCGATCTTTATGACAGTTCGTGGGTTCATCGAGCCTACGACCCAGAGTTGAACAGCATCAAAGAACGGGCACTCTGCGCTCATGTGCCGGGTTCCAGCGTAGAAGCCGGGTCGATCGAAAAGATTTCTGATGAGGATCTGTTGGCGTCGGTAATAGACGGAGTGGAACGTATATTCCCGAAGTCTCGAGGCAGCTTCGTCGGCCACGATATTCAAAGATTCAACCTGGCCTTTCCTATAATGGCGCCCGGAAGTTATGAACGTCTGATTAAACTCAACAAGCTCAACCAGGGGGAATGCCTTCTTGCAGGGGATTTTATGATTTATCCGACGATTGAAGCGGCAGCGGAATCCGGATACCTGGCGGCGATGAGGCTGGACGAGTTGCCTGGCCAGGAAGGCGCCCAAAAAAAGGAAAGGAAGCCCTGATTATTATTTGGTTTTCATAGTCATTTGTTACAACGCAAGTCGTTTTTGTTGGTGAACTGAATTCAAGTGTTAGTAAGTCCTATGCCGTTTCTGTGAAAGTATCTACGTCTGAGGCGGTCAATTGTTTCGGGATCCGGTTCGAAAGGATTTTCAACCGGAGAAGGTAGGGGCATCTGATGGTCCCGAGCGAAAGGCGTGTCAAGAATTTTCTCGTTGTACGCTTTTACCATGAGATATTCCAGATTTACGGCGTCCAGAACATTGTAGGCCAGCAAAGTTTCTAGCGCTCGGATATCGGTTTTATTACAGTATTCTCTCCACAATAGGACTGCAAAATATCCATCGACGTCGGTTAACTCACCTCGATCAATCCCCATGAGCTTCTCACATCCCTTCAGACCTCCCTTGTAGCCAAGACTTGCGAGAACAAATCTAAGGTCTATGTGGGCCTGATCAAATTTTACCCCTAAGTGTCTTTCAATTGCAGGCAGATCGAAACACTTGCCGTTGTACGTCACCAGCAATTTGTAAGCGGCGATGTCTTCCTTGAATTGGTAAAGGTTGTAGTCGCGAATATAGTATTTCAGGGAACTGCCATTAAAGACTGATATTGTGGTTATGATTTCTTCCGAACCGGCCAGGCCGTTGCTTTCAATGTCCAGGTAGGCTACGGAGTCCCTAAAGTGGGGGAAAATTCTCCAGACTTCACTGGAGTTCAGCGCATCGGCAAAGAATTTTGCGTTTTTGCTGTCGAGTTGGACTTGGGATTCCCGAACCCCAGATTTCAGTATCTGGAGATTTCTACCCGCCAGAGTCCCTTTCTCATTATCCAGCGCATCCATCCAGGATAGAATTCCTCGGTCCCATATCCTTTTCTCAGTTTTTTCGCCGATTCCGTTAATATGACAGAAAGTATTTTTTAGCATTTTAATTTTCTATCAGTCTAATACAGACTGAACAGGGGATGATTTTCGCGCCAACACGCCGACGAAAAATCTAAAAAAGTAAAAAATGGCCTCCACAGGTTCAAGCCCTACTCCGCTCATCAGGCACTTTAATTTGTCCGAACTGAAAGCCGTGCCTATCCATATTCCGGTTGAAGTGTCCGGAATGAATGTTTGGAAACCAAGGGGACCGTAGAGATTGGGGACCCCAACGAAGACATTTCCGCCCGGTCGGGTGACTCTGGTCATTTCAGAAAGAGAGCGTTCAGGATCTGGGAGGTGTTCCAAAGTGCTGCTGTTCCATGTCAGGCTAATACAGTTACTTCTGAACGGCAGATTTTCAAGATCAGCAACTACCGCATTTAGGCAATTGTCTCTTTGCAGCGCCTGCCGAAGAGCTTCAACATCGATGTCAATTGCCACCGCAAGCTCTATCCTTTGATCGCAGGAAAGAATTGAAGTAGCGAAAGCTGGGCCGGACCCAGCTTCCAGAATTGAGCATGACCTTTCCTGGAGGGCTTTGGCGCTCAGGTAATTTACAAGCTTTTGGTTGAGTCGTCGTCTCAGGAAATCGAAGAAACTGTAAAGGATTCCTCCCGGTTCACCTAGTTGCCATGCTTTGTACCCCAATTTCAGGCCGCCTTTCGGGCTATAGCCAGGATTGAACTCCCAAAAGGAAAATCAATTCTTCGTAACAGGTTTTTTTCAAGGTCTACTATTCTGAATAGAGTTTCGTTCAAAGGGGATGGCAGCGACTTGATCTCCGAACGCGGCTCATCTGAGGATCTTTGTTTCCAATATGGCTGAAGAATGCGATAGGTAGCCACAAGAGGGAAAAGGGCCGCAAACAGATTGGTTAGTCTCACCAACCTTACAGGCATTATGTTTAACAGATCTAGAACCTTTTTTCTTGAATATCTTCTGGTGGCCATAACGGCCTTGTGGTGTTCCTCGGAAAGTAACCAGTCGTAAGCCGGCAGGACCAATGCCAATATCCCGCCCGGCCTTAGCACCCTCCACATTTCGCGATAAGCCTGATTTTCGATTACGGCTTCACACTCGAGAACGTCTACCGATATCACTCCATCAAATGTTTCATCCTTGAAAGGGATGTCGTTAATTGACCCTAAACACACGCCTTTTAAACCACGCTTCGGCCAAAAAGAAGCTGCATGAGCGGAAATGTCAAATCCGTAGGTTTGATAACCAACATTATCCATGAGATTAATCATGTTCTGGCCGGTTCCGCATCCAGCGTCGAGGACTATGGCGTCGGGCTTCAATCCGACACGGGGCAAAGTGTCCCTGAGGATTGCGTGCAAGCCCCTGAACCACCAGTAAGATGTTTCAAGGTCAAAAAGCGTCTTGTATTCGTAGGATTTCAATTAGGTTATTGCTCAATGGGGCTATAAAGCCCCATTGTTTGCCTTCCTTAAACTACTAAACAGGGTAATGAACTATGTCCGGGGCCGCAGGGTCAAAAGGCTCAGACTTTAGCATTAAGACTTCTGATTCCTCGGCGAAACTTATTATGTGTGACTCCATTGGATGAAAAAAGACACCCTGGCCTGGTTTTAGTTGAAATTCGTCTCTTGATCCGGTGTTGACATTAACGATCCTGACATTGGCTGAACCATTAATAACATAAAAAAACATTATAGTTTTGACGTGATAATGGTCGCCAAGCGTTGATCCAGGATTCATCTTAGCCCAGTTTACCGCTTTCCATTCACCATGGTTTATTATCTCGCGAAATAAACCTCTTTCATCTTTTCTCTCAAAACCAGAAGGAATAATTTCATGCGCCATCAGTCAATCTTCCTCAAACGGGCTATAAATATTCGCATGACATATTGCATGCCTGTTCGAAAAAACTTCAGGATACTGGGGGCAGACTTTGATATCCCTTTGGCCCTGTCTCTAAACACATAGGGAATCTCATAGACTGTTAGACCCTTTTTGCTACAGGTGTACAGAAATTCCATAAAGTATGCCCCGTAGCCTGTAGGTATGATAGATACCTTATCGAAAACAGAGCGTTTAAGTACTACAAAACCACTGTCGTAATCCTTGATTCCATAACCAAGGACCATAGAAGCGAGACCATTTATTAGACGACTTGACGCTACTCTCAAAAAAGCCCGGTCATCAATGCCGCCCGGGGCATA
>JAZDKD010000424.1:0-4267 GCA_043803345.1 Pseudomonadota bacterium | reverse complement strand
TTGATGTCAATGTAGCCCTGCTTCCCTTCCCGAATCTTGGAACGACTTTTGATAAAAGCCGGGGGATCCAGAATGATAAGGTCCCATTGGGCCGAAACACCGCTGAGAAAATGAAGCGCATCTTCCCGAATCAAATTCATTTTGGATTGGACATGATTCAGCCTGGCGTTTTCCATAGCCATCTCTAGCGCCGCGTTCGAGGAATCAACCGCTGTAACTGACTGGGCCCCAGCCTTGAGGGCATGAATACCCCAAGCTCCAGAATAGCAATAGAGATCTAACACTGACAAATTTCCTGACATATATCTCTTCAAGACCGGTCTGTTAAATTCCTGATCCAGGAAGAACCCCGTCTTTTGTCCACTGATCAAGTTGGCGGCGAAAGAAATTTCTCCGGATCTAAAATGTATCAGGTCGACACTTGACCCTTTCCTTACTTCTGTGTAAGACTGTATCCCCTCAAGATTCCTGGAGGAGGAATCGTTTCTTACAATTATGGATTCCGGCGATAGCAGTTTATCTATGGCGTCCACAATTGTGACCAGCATGTTGTCAATTCCGGCCGAGGAGCTTTGAACCACTATGTGCGGGCCGTATTTATCAACCACTAGGCCTGGGACGAAGTCAGATTCTCCAAAGACAATCCTAAAGGCTTCCCGATCCTTGCAATATGGTTGTCTACTTTCAAGAGCTCTAGATAGCCTTTGCTGAAAAAAATCTATATCCAACTGAACTTTCTGTCTGGAAATAATCCTGGCCGCAATCAAGCTTTTGGGGTTTGCATACACTATGCCCAGGAATTCCCCAGAGAAATCCCTTAGTTCGTAAGTACGGCCAGCCACCAAGTCTCTCACTTGTGGCTCGTGGATTTCATTAGAGAATATCCAAAGTCCACCCCTCCTAACTTTTCTGTCCGCCTGTTTTTTAAGCTTTATCAATTCGGATAGATCCTAACACTTTCCAAGCTACTTAATTCTTTTCGGCTCTATCTTCTCAATTCCACGCATAAGCGGTCTTAAGACCTTAGGTATTGTGACGCTCCCATCTTTATTCTGAAAGTTCTCCAGGATCGGAATCAGAATTCTGGGTGACGCTACGGCGGTATTGTTAAGCGTATGGCACGGTTTAGTTTTTCCATCAGAACTTCGGTATCTTATCCTAAGACGCCTGGCCTGAAATTCGTGAAGGGTCGAGCAGGAATGAGTTTCTGAGTATTTGCCCCTGCTGGGCATCCAGGTCTCGATCTCATGTTTTAGGACTTGCCCCTGTCCTATTTCCCCACTGCAAGCCAGGGCAACCCTGTATGGCAACTCCAAAGCTTTCATAAGTTCTTCAGCGTTCTCCAACAACAGTCTGTGCTCCATCATGGAGATTTCAGGGTCATTTGCGCAGATCACAACCTGTTCAACTTTGTTAAACTGATGAAGCCTGTAGAACCCTTTCGTGTCCCTACCGTATGAACCAGCCTCTCTACGAAAACACGTAGAATATCCGCAATATCTTTTGGGAAGTTCAGATTCGTTGAGTATTTCGTCCATATGGTATGAAACAAGTGGAACTTCCGCTGTTCCTACCAGATAAAGATCATCTTTACTCACGAAAAAAGTGTCCTCTTCTCCCAGAGGGACAAAACCGGTCCCAACCATAGCCTCTCTCCTAACCAACTGAGGAACTATCATCGGTTGGAATCCCTTGGAGAACAGATGATCCAGCGCAAACTTGAAAAGCGCAAATTCGAGCAGGGCGCCTTCGTTCTTTAGAAAATACATTCTCGCTCCAGCAAACTTAACAGCGCGAGGCATATCCACTATGTCAAGGCTTTCCGCCAGTTCAAGGTGATCTTTGGGTATGAAGTCAAACTCTGGAAGCTTTCCGACTTCCCGTAAAACCACATTGTCTTCATCAGAATCACCTTCTGGAACTTCAGGAGCAGGCGGATTGGGAACGTAAAGCATGAGTTGGTCAAATCGCTCTTCCAACTCCTTAAGTTTAGGTTCTTTGTCCGATAAACTTTCCTTGATAAATCTTATCTGAGAGATGAGCTCGTCACGTTCAGATCCACCCGCTTTCGAAACGTCCTTGGAAATTCTGTTTCGATCAGCCCTTAGTGTTTCGACTTCAGTTTTCAGAATTCTAATGTCATTGTCGATTGACAATATTTCGTCTATGTCCACTTGCATGCGCTTCTTGCGGACGCCTTCCTTTACTGCTTCAGGATTATTTCTAATGAATGCGATATCTAACATCCAGATCTCCAATTATTATTCAAAAAGGCCCGACAAGTTATTTTTGACTGGGCGTTTTGGGAATTTGCGCCTTTCTAAAAGCAGACTTTAGCCCATCCGATGGTGTTGACCATACCATCCTTTCCATTCTCGTAATAGGATTGTCGGCTTGTTCCGTTTCAGTTTCCTTGGCTTTACCAAACTTTGATTTTATATAATCGAAAAGCTCCTGCTGCTCTTGCGGCATTAATTCTGCGTAAAGTTTTTCCAGTTTCTTTCGCTCAGTCGGAGTAATCGCGCCAGGGCCTATTTTTTCTGAGGTCTCAAGCCACTTACGCTGTCCAGGAGTTAAATCATTCTCGTTCAATTCTTCCCTCACTTTTTTCAAAAAGACCTAAATTGAGTTTTTTAGATTGAATCATTCATCGCAACTTATCAAATTATTATTATATTGATCAATGCTTTCGTGTCATCTTGACCGCCAACTTGCGCTCAATCCCAATAATAGATTAATACTACATTTGGTAATCAACAGGTTGACATCCTAACATCCTCGCGGTAGTCGGTAACGGCGGACAGAGAAACCCAACGAAAAGAGGCCTGATGCGAATTAACAGAAACTTGTTTGTGATCATTATGATAATTCTCGGATTCCTGGGTGGCTGTAACGATAAGTCCAGTCAACCCGAACATCCCGCTGAAAGCCCTGATACGAAAAGGCCGACACCGGTTCCCGCAGCCGAATCGAAGCCCGCATACGGAGACATGATAATCATCGGAAGTATCGGAGACGCCTCCGTGTTGCTGCCTGTTCTAGCTTCCGACTCTGCCAGTGGCGATATCAATGGCCTTATTTACAACGGTCTCGTAAAATACGACAAAGATATCAATCTCATTGGCGAGCTAGCTGAAAAATGGGAAATTTCAGACGATAAATTGACCATACGTTTTTTCCTGAAAAAAGATGTCAAATGGCACGATGGAAAGCCATTTACTGCTAGAGACGTTGAATATACCTACAAGGTGTACGTCGATCCAAAGACGCCGACAGCTTATTCCACCGATTTTCTCAGGGTAAAGGAATTCAGAGTCCTCGATGATTACACGGTAGAAGTCGTTTATGATAGGCCGTATGCGCCTGCGCTGGGATCCTGGGGGCAAGGTATGTTACCTAGGCATCTTCTGGAGGGAGTTGACATAACTGAAAGCCCACTGAAACGTAATCCGGTGGGAACAGGCCCCTACAGATTCAAAGACTGGGCAACTGGGGAAAAGATCGTTCTGGACAGCTTCCACGAATATTTTGCCGGTCGGCCGTATATTGACAGAGTGATGACGAGAATCATACCTGACCTGGCCACTATGTTCTTAGAATTGAAAGCTCTGTCTTTAGATCAGATGGGGCTTACACCTTTACAATATGTACGCCAGACTGACACAAAGTGGTTTAAAGATAACTTTAATAAATACAAATACCTTGGATTTGGTTACTCTTATCTGGGGTACAATCTGCAAGATTGGAAATTCAAGGACCAACGCGTGAGACAGGCGCTCACTACCGCCATTAACAGAGAAAGTATCGTACAGGGAGTCCTATTGGGATTGGGAACCGTCACTGACACCCCTTACAAGCCTGATTCGTTCTGGTACAACCATAATGTCACTAAATTCCCCTATGATCCTGATAAAGCTAAGCAAATGCTTGCTGAGGCTGGCTGGAAAGATACTGATGGAGATGGCATACTCGACAAAGATGGAAAACCTTTTGAGTTCACTATCATAACGAACCATGGAAACGACATCCGGAAGAACGCCGCCACCATCATCCAAAGAGATCTAAAAAAAATCGGCATAGAAGTTAAAATACGCGTCATAGAATGGGCGGCTTTCTTGAAAAATTTTATCAACAAGCGCAATTTTGAGGCTTGCCTGTTGGGCTGGGGCATCGGGGTTGACCCGAACCAAATTGACATCTGGAACTCTAAGAAAACAGGAGAAAATGAACTTAATTTTATAAATTTTCAAAATGCGGAGGTCGACAA
>JAZDKD010000423.1:0-6337 GCA_043803345.1 Pseudomonadota bacterium | reverse complement strand
TAGATTACCCCGGCGATTCGGGGTCTCAGGAAAGGAATGATGGAAATCGTCTTAGATTGGCGTCAGATAGAACCTCAGATGGATCTGAACAAAATCCGGCAGAGGGCGGAACAAATATTACAAAGTTTGGGTTGCGATGAGGGGTCGGTTCTTTCAATCGTCGTAGTGGATTCCCCCTTCATGGCTGAACTGAACATAAAGTACCGCGGGAAACAGGGGCCCACGAATGTCCTTTCATTTGCCCAGCAGGAGGCGGGGATTTCAGCGGGAAACCCCAACCTTCTTGGCGATGTGGTGATTTGTTGGGATCGGGTTTTGTCTGACGCTGACTCCCTTGGATATACGATTGAAGAAATGTTCACCTATTTGTTGATACACGGGATACTTCACATAGTAGGTTTTGATCATGATTCTTGGGAACATATGGCAGAGATGCAATCCAGAGTGGAAACGATTTTTCAGAATTTATTCCCTGTGAGTGTGTAGAGCTGAAGAGTTCAGCCATTGAACTAATGTGGCGATTATTTCTCTTAAGAGTCCAGGCCACCTGAAAGGCCTGTTAATTTATGAGGCGTTGATATGAGAAAACCCAAAGAAAAACAAGTTGTTCTTCGTGGAGACCAGTTGTTGAGCAGCGGCGACATAGTGCATGTGATGGATGATGGAATCCCAACCAAGTGCAGAGTCTTGTCTTGTCTCGGGACTGAACAGGGTTCGTGCTTGGCAAGCTTGGAAATACTGGAAGGTCCTAAAAAAGGGGTCAGATTGGACACGTCTCTTGTGGCCGGTTGCAGAAAGGAGGACTAAACTGAGGCAGGTTAACCTCTACACGAAGTAGTCAAGGTGACACGACGGAAGGCTATGGAGTCGCTTGTCGTGAGTAATCAAGGCCCAGTTCAGCCCAGCCGTCATGTCGATATAACCATATCCTTCAGGAAATCATAAGTCCCTGTGGTTACGTCAGGGCTTATTAAGCCAAATATCATAGCTCCAACGCTGAGTGACAAGTTGAGACGGACGAGATTCCATTGTCGGTCGCAGCGCCTCAGCGCCTTTGATCCAGCTAGCATCAGGCGATACCTGCAATACCAGCATCTGAAAGATTCTTGGCCGCCATTGTAAGCATCTTCACATGTTGCATTTCAGCTCTAATCAGTTGGTCTATTTCTGATTTCCCCGCTGGATCCGGCAAGAGTTCTTTCATTCCAAGGAAAAAACTGACAGAGTCTTTTTCAAAGTGTATCGCCATATCAAGAGCTTCCTGAGATGTCGTAACCCTTGACAACCTCGAGTTTGCAGCTTCCACAGTGAAAATATGGGTGTCCGCAGAGGCCTGGAGATAGCTTTCAGCCAGCCCTTCCGGGTCCCAAACGCCGGCAGACATAGCCGATTCGGGAAGCAATCCTCTCAACTTTTTGAAAGACTCAATGTGATTAGCCTCCATTTCGGCCAAGTCTTCAAACAGTTTCTTGGTTTCCGGATCACTAGCTTTTGCAGCGGCGCCTGCATAAAAGGCGTGCCCGTTTTCTTCAATTCGGACCGCCATAGTGAAAACATCCTCCGCTGTTCCAAAAACAAACATATGAACCTCCGATTTGCTACTTCGTGGAAAATCGAAACGTAACAAACAATTTAAATATATTTAAATTTTCAAAGCATCAAAAGCAAGTGATAGCTGTCGGCAAAATTCTATGGGGATCAAATTTCTAAATTGTCTTGTAGACATTTAGGCCAATCTTTTCCGATCTCCCGAAAACAAACTGGTTTCCGCCGGTCGATCCAATGATAACTGTTTTTCCTGATTTTGAGGGACCGAGTTCTTTCGAAAGATCTACCTTGATGGTGAGGGTTTCTCCGTTTACTTCCATTTCCATGTTCTTGAAGGATTTTTTGTTCCCAGATTTCTTCACGGCGTTAATATCTTTGTAAACATTCAGGCCAATTTTTTCCGAACGACCGGGCAATGTCTTATTTCCTTCTGTTGAGGCTACTATAATTGTTTTTCCCGATTTTGACGGCCCGAATTCTTTGGAAAGGTCAACTCTTATAATTAGCGTTTCTTCCAGAGTTTCAATTTCGACGTTTTTCATTTTTTGAGTCCCTTTTGTAGGGGGTCTCTTTTGAGAATCTTTTTTGAGTTCAATGCCGTAATCGTCTTTGGGCGAAATTTGAATCGTTTTGTTCAAGGGCCAATTTAGATAGGCGAACTCATCATTTGCGAGCAGATCAGTGGCCTTCCGGCTCATTCGCAAAACTTCTTTCAGTTCTTGGTCGGCTAGATTCTTGGGAAATTTTGCAGAATCTTCGAGCAATTCACGAATTTTGGGGATGCTCGAGTCCTCCTTTGGCAAATTGGAGTTGACCAAACGGTGCAAAAAGAGCCTTGCCTGATTAAAATCCTGGAACGCCTTCTTAAAAAGATTGATAATATCTACAGCTTCCTTGGCCTCAAGCGTTTCAATCTGGCCTGAAACAGGGTCAGTCACAAATAGCTTCCATTTTTGTGGAGTTTGAGATCCCTCCTGTCGGTAATATTCCCGAAAATCTTCGGAACTAACCCAAAAATCAAAACCATCTTCTGTCCTGACCATAAGAGGCGACTTGTCTTCACTGATGAGTTCAACCATCAATCCGGGGGCGGAACCGAGAAACTGTTGGTATTTCTTTGACATAAGTTCTCCTGCCAACGCGAGTGAGGTTGTTACTTATACATCACAGTAGTTTTAAGGTCCAGCGAGATCGAATTTGCCTTGATGTTATTGCTTTTGGATTCATGAATGTGATGATTGGGTCTTATCACCTTGGAATACCAAATAGAAATGTTCCAAATGATTTTGATCATTGTGTTCAGATTTGTTTCGCTCCGGGGTTAATACTGATTTTGTCGGCGATTCTTGTTGACAATCCAGATATAGCCAATTACCAATAACAGAATCGACAATTCTCGAACTGGTCAACAGGATCTTCTAAAATCCTCAAGTAAGGAGCATGAAGAGTTGGGAAACAGCAGTGTACTTGCGGACAAGATTCTCAAAGGAGATGTTAGGGCCGCCGCTCAACTCATTCGAAGAATCGACGATGGAGACAGGGAAGTATTATCGGCCCTCGCTCAACTGTATAGACATGCTGGGAATGCCTATATAATCGGTTTCACAGGATCTCCCGGGGTTGGGAAGTCAACTCTGGTAGACCGGATCATAACTAAATTCCGTGAGGATGGAAAAACCGTTGGGGTCCTTGCCATAGATCCTACAAGCCCTTTCTCAGGGGGGGCCATTCTTGGGGACAGGATAAGAATGCAGAGACATTTCCTGGATGAGAATGTCTTCATAAGATCTATGGCTACGAGGGGCAAATTTGGAGGGTTAACAAGATCCACGGCTGACGCTATAGTTGCGTTGGACGCTATGGGAAAGGACGTCATCATTGTTGAAACAGTCGGAGTAGGGCAGGACGAGGTTGACATTATAAATAGCGCCCATACCACGATTGTTGTTACCGTTCCCGGCATGGGGGACGACATACAGGCTATTAAAGCAGGATTGATGGAAATAGGTGATCTGTTCGTGGTGAATAAGGCTGACAGGGAAGGTTCCAGCAAGACTGTCAGGGAAATCCTGTTTATGCTTCAGATGAATGATGAACGAAGACGCCTTGATGGATGGGACCCTTTGGTTGTGGAGTGCGTCGCGACTCAAGATATTGGAGTGGACAAAGTTTACACCTCAATTTTAGAGCATAAACAATACCTGGGAGAGCGCGGCAAGAATCGATTGGCAAAGATTGAAAGGAGTAGAATCCTTACTCAACTCATGGATCTTATAAGGGAAGAGCTCCTTGAAAGGGCCTATAAAAAGATTGGAGGAGAAGAAGCCCTAAATAAAGTCGTTGAGGATATAATGTCACGAAGGAATGATCCATATCGAGCTAGTACGGAACTCCTCGAATTAGTCATTAACGATGGATCCGGTTCCTGTCAGGCACGACCTAATAAATCAAAGCCAGCGACGGTTAAATTGAATGGGTTCAAATTAAAGAGAAATGCTGACTAAATTCGATCAACTTGTGATTGCCACACGGAACAGAGGAAAATTTGTTGAGATTGCCAGACTTCTTCGCGGAACTGAGGTTGACTTACTTTCCCTGGACGATTTTCCTGAATTACCTGATGTGCTTGAAGATGGCGAAACCTTTGAAGAGAATGCGCTAAAGAAAGCCAGATTCGTGTCTACTTCCCTGGGGTTGCCGGCTTTGGCTGATGATTCGGGCCTTTGTGTGGACGCATTGTCAGGAAGGCCGGGAGTTATGTCCGCTCGTTACGCCGGCCCAAAAGCCGATGATAGGCTGCGCTACATTAAGATCCTGGAGGAAATGAGGGAAATTGAAGATCATCTGAGGACCGCAAGATTTGTCTGTGCTGTGGCCTTAGTTTGCCCCGGCGGACAGGAAGAGTTGTTCAGAGGCGTCTGTGAGGGGCTTATCCTGAGAGAACCTAGAGGCGTCGGTGGGTTTGGCTACGATCCGATCTTTTACTACGAAGAGTTGGGTCGATCTTTCGGTGAACTTGATCTCGAAACCAAAAACCTCGTTAGCCATCGAGGAAGGGCTCTGAAGCTTTTCGCTGATTTTGTTTTGGAATCTCAGGAATCCATGTAAAACAATCACTGCAAAGACACTATAAATCCATCAAATTCTTTATAATTACGCGGCCACACACTTGCCATTTTTCAGCTAAAGTTTTATAAACACTATGTTCGGGGTGTAGCGCAGCCTGGTTAGCGCGCGTGCCTTGGGAGCACGAGGCCGCCGGTTCGAATCCGGCCACCCCGACCAGAATCCTCCTTATTTCTCATTTCTAGCGCAGATCTAATTTGTCTCGAAATCCGAATTTTGCTAAATGAGTTCCGTCCTACTGATACGGAGGGAGAAGTATGACTTCAAATAATGTTAGCAAAACCTTCAGAAACCTCTTTTCCCTGTTGGCTCTTTCGCTGTTTTTAAGTTTTTGCCCAACATTATCGTGGGCTAAAGAATTTCCGTGCTCTTTCAAACTGACGATACTCTACATGAACGACACACATGGTCACTACAGTCCGGAAAAGGACAGCAAGGGTCTTCTGAATGGGGGCTTTGCGAAAGCCATGACTGTAATGGACGGAATCAAAAAAAACTGCGAGCTTGAGGGAAGGACTACGCTATCATTCCTGGCGGGTGACATGTTTAGCGGAACAGCCTATTCGGCTGTTTTTAAAGGCGCACTAGGCGTTCGGCTTATGAATGCCATGAACTTTTCCACTATGACCGTAGGTAATCATGAATTCGATTATGGTCTGCCTAATCTGTCAAGAAACCTTCTACCAGCTATGAAGTTTCCATTGTTGAGCGCTAATATACGATATGCGGATGGAAATCTGATTTTCAAACCCTATATTGTTGAGAAACTTTCGAACAAAAAATGTAAGATATTAATTCTTGGCCTAACAACAGAAAATACTCCTGAACTTACGCATCCCAAAAATGTTAGAGGGCTTGTTTTTGAAGACCCGGTCAATGTGGCTCGCCAAATTGTCAAAAAACATGGCAAGGACAAATTCGTAATAGCCCTGACACATCTGGGGATCGAAAAAGATAAGAAGCTTGGGTTACTGTGTCCGGATATTGACGTTATACTCGGTGGTCACTCCCACACGGCCCTTTTTGATCCGATCAAATTGGGTAACACTCTGGTATGCCAGGCTGGGGCCTATGCCCAGTATGTTGGGAGACTCGATATTGATGTGAAGGATGGACGCATTGAAGATTACAAGGGTAAGTTGATAAAATTGGACTCAACGGTTGAAGAAAATTCTAGAATCAGCTCAATTCTTCAAAAATATCGGAGCAAGATGTCGCCGTTTTTTGGTGAAGTCATTGGATCATCAAACATTTCTATGGATGGGAGTCTCAGGTCTGTGAGGTCGTCCTCACCAAACGACCTGGCAATGCTCATAGCCTATGTAATGGCTCACTCCCTCGGAGCGGACGCAGGCCTTATAAACGGCGGCGCAATCAGGGATGGATTGAAAACTGGTCCGATAACGAATGGCGACGTTTATAGCATTCTTCCTTTTCAGAACCTCTTGACCAAAGTGGCTTTAAAGGGATCGGATCTTGAAGCGGTTTTACGTCGGAGCCGTAACCTTCCTGAAAGCAGTGGGGGGAAGCTTCAAACTTGCGGCCTGAAATATGAAACATCCAATGGAGAGCTTCAGATTAAAAAAGTTGGATCAAAAATTTTCAGACATGAGGATTACTATTTTCTGGCACTCACCGATTTCATGCTTGCGGGCGGCGATGG
>JAZDKD010000422.1:0-3416 GCA_043803345.1 Pseudomonadota bacterium | reverse complement strand
GAGAAAGAATTAAACTCGAGAAACAGTTGTTGAAATCAGAAAAACTTTCATCGCTTGGAAAACTCTCCGCAGGAATCGCTCATGAAATCAACCAGCCTCTCACCGGAGTACTGACGTTTGCCCATCTTCTGGCAAAGAAGTTCAAAAACGATGAACCCACTCGTAAGGACCTCGAGATTATTGTTCGTGAGACTACCCGTGTTTGTCGAATAGTTCGCGGGATCCTAGACTTCGCTCGAGAGATGCCCATGCGGAAAACGCCTGTTAGAATAGAAGATGTGCTTGAACAAACGCTCGAAATAATAGTTCATCAGCAACGATTTTTCGGAGTAGATCTCATAAAGGACTACAGTCCTAACCCCAATGAGGTAGTGGTTGACGCCAATTTGATGGAACAGGTTTTTATGAATATTATTCTTAACGCGTTGGACGCTATGCGTGGGACTGGTTCGCTCACAATTAGAACTCAACAGGTTGATGAATGGGTTGAGATTCAGTTTCAGGACACTGGTTGCGGGATGCCTGAGGCAATACAAGATAAGATCTTTGACCCATTCTTTACCACGAAGGATTCTACAGAGGGTATGGGCATGGGGCTGGGGCTCGCTGTGAGTTACGGCATTGTGAAAAACCATAATGGCGACATATCGGTTGCAAGCAAGCAAGGAGAGGGCACTACTTTTTTAATAAAGATTCCACTGAAAAAGATAGACTCAAAATGAGCCTGTTCAGGAACAGAACAAAATCAAGGAAATGTTCATCAAAACATTCAGCGGCGACGTCGGAGGGATTAAACTACCCGTCCAAGGCTTTACATCTGGCTATTGAGTACCCGGTGTATCTCCTCTGATATTCATTTGGTCTCAAACCAGTGCTTCTGACAAATATTTTCCTGAAAAATGGAGTATCTTGGTACCCAACTTGATATGTTATTTCACTGAAAGTCCGGGCGCCTTCCTCAAGCAATAGCTTTGCTGTTTCACTGATACGGAGCCTGCGATACTGTACCCATATCTAGAACCATGGTCTTTGCCGACCCTATGGCTGCTTGTCGACCACAAAATGTTTCCACCAGATACAGAGAAAGATCCAGGCCAGCGTTCACGCCAGCCGAACAATATGGACGACTCTGTGATCAATGGAAATTTGTTCCTGTCTTAATTTCACCTGTGGATATCTTTTTCGGAACATATCCACAAAACCTCCAATGGAGGGTGGAGGATTTACCATCAAGAAGTCCGATTCCCGCCAGATTGAAGAAATTGGCCATATCGCCTAACATGATGTCGAGTATGCCACTTGTTTCCCTTGACTCCAATAGTTATGATCAAACAAAATATGCCACCGAAAGCGGCAGCGCATTGAGTCCCCGGTGGATTAACTTGTTTCAACAGAAGGAGAAAACGCATGACTGACGCAAGAACTAAAGAGTCTATAGCCCCCTGCGGCCTTTGTTGCGAAACTTGTTTTGCTCATGTGGACGGAGATATTCGGAAATACAGCGTGAAACTTAAGGAAGAATTGGGAAATTTCCAAGTCTATGCCAAACGATTCGAGACGCTTCTGGATGATCCTATTTTTAGCAAATACACTGCTTTCAAGGAGATGCTGGACTATTTCGCCTCGAAAAGCTGTAAGGGGTGTCGCAATGAGCAGTGTAAGTTGTTTAAGAACTGTGGAGTACGGGGGTGTCACCAGGAAAAGCAGATTGATTTTTGCTACCAGTGTGACCAGTTTCCCTGTGAGAAAACTAATTTTGATTCTGGCCTGTATAAAGGATGGGTAATGATAAACGAAAAGATCAGGGCCATGGGTATAGAAGAATATTGTGAGGCAGCCAGAAGCCGATCCAGATATCCATAAAAGACATACCCATGCGAGGTTTTTGTTCATATGGACTTGTTGCTGACTTTAAATTACGAGATGGAATCGCTCTTGGTGATTTCCGTAATAATTAACGCTTAATAAACCAGAGCGTTGTCAGTACATGGCGCCACGAGAACGGTTACGATTGATCGGGGCTGTGTGGCTCCGTATGCCCAGAAAAACCACAAGAGATCCTTCTTTATCCACAGTGACGACGGTTTTGCTGCTGTTGGGTCCTGTGAGGAAGCGGAATCGGCTTTTTCAGGTCGGAGGAACCAACCAGTGGCTGTTGAGCGGCCTCCAAAATCTCAGAAACGGCAAGGCCGCAGCATGATTCATGATATATATCGAAGAAGCTTCGTGAGAAGTGTTAAATTCAAGCCCGTGGATGCAGGCGATCTGCCCAATCTCCTATAGTTCTGGGGCACATAGCATGGCTAAGACCCTATATTTTATCAGCGACTTACACATCGGAGGCGATGAGGCATTGGGTGTCTGCGATTATGAGGCGGAGTTGGTCGAGTTTCTGCAAAAGCTGGCTGGCCAGGAAGAAGAAAGCGAGCTTATAATCGTGGGTGACATCTTCGGCATGTGGGAATTTACCAATATCGAGGGCCCGGAAAAAATTCAGGCATTGATGCAACAGTTCCCAAATATTTTCGAGGCGTTCAGGAAAGCCGGTGAGAAGATCAAGATAACCATTCTGCCCGGTAATCACGACTATGAAATCGCCTGTTATCCCGAATTCGTAGAGATTTTAAAGGGTTTCAATGTCGACCTTGAACAGCGACCGGCAATAACACGGGAACTCGCCGGAAAGCGGCTTTGGATCGAACATGGCAACCAGTACGATGACTTCAACCATATGCCCGATTTCGGCAACCCGTATGCTCTGCCTGTTGGGTATTTTATCACCAGCGGGATGGTGAGCGGGGCCGGTAAACATTCCCAATACGGACGTTACAACTGGCTCAAGGATATCCAGTCGGTCTATCCGACGGAAGAGATCCCTTACTGGGTGATCTCAAATTACTTTTACCGCGAGATGAGCGCCTGGCTGCGCTGGATGATCTTGCCCTTTTTGCTGTTGTCCGGTTTGACGACCTTTGTCCTGGCAGGAGCGGCCCTGGAATGGTTGGGTATAACTCAGACAAACATTTTCCTGTACAACGGTCTGTTTAGATCCCTGGGCTTCCTTGGGAATCTTGTGCAGATCGTGCTAATAGTTAACGCTATCGTCTTTGCCGTATTGGGAGTCCTCTTTCTGCCGCTCAGCTTTATCCTGCGAGACATCAAGAAAACGCTGAAACGATTTCGCCTTGTAATGAATCCCCAGGACTTTGGGGAAGGGAAGGAACAGAGCTATCTGAACGGAGCCAAGGCGGTTTTTGACCGTGATCCCGATACAGTCATCTTCATCTATGGGCACACCCACTCCCCGTCGCTGCGTCAACTGGGGAACCGGATAGCGATTAACACAGGCACATGGCTGAAAAGACTGGTGCGAGCGCCTATCCGCTTCGGGTATTTGCCGGATATCTATGTTCCCT
>JAZDKD010000421.1:0-6655 GCA_043803345.1 Pseudomonadota bacterium | reverse complement strand
GTCTTCAAAGATAAGTTTGATACCCTTTGCTTCCACTAGATCCATACACTCTTGAACAATGCTCTTTATCAATTGCCGACCCGACTCAGTGGCAGGGAGATCACCATTTCGAAGTCTGAGCAAAGTAGCCGAAGCGTTTATCGAGGCGTTGATGATCAACTTTGACCACACCAAACCAAAAGGGTTGTCACTTTCATGAACAGGGCCTCCATTCATCAATCTAAGAGTGTCGCGTATAGCTATCACACGTTCTGAAATCTCGCCGTTCGCCTCACCCAAATGAGTCGGGCCAAAACCTGTGTGCCGAGCCTTACCTCGCTCTATAGTCATTGCCCCCATCGTGGTAACGCCAGCCAGGACTCTTCCGGGAAATTCCTCATTCAAAATCTCGAAATTGCCAACACCGTTTTGAATAGTAAGAACGCGTCCGTCGTCCGATAGTATCCTTTTTATAGTGGAACAGGCTCCTTTGGTGTCGTAGGATTTAACCAGAACAATAACTAAGTCGAATACTCCAAGCTCTGTACAATCATTATATATTCTTGGCCGCACATTCCGGTTGCCGGAAACCCCTTCGATCCATATGCCGTTTGTTCTTGCGTGATCGACCTCCTCCGGACTACGTTCCAGAAGAACCGGATCCAACCCGGCTTCCCAGAGTAATGATCCGATCACTGACCCAAGAGCTCCGGCGCCAACAATTGCGATTTTCATATATGCTTCCTAATCTGTCAGGAACTTCTTCCAGGAATCAATTTCGATTGAACACAAGGGACAACCGCCTTGGAATTGACCCGAATTTCGGTAGCGACGACTTCACATCACCGGTACATCCTGCGAAGTTCCTCAGCCACATCCTGAGGCATTGCGTAGCAATGTTCTTTGGCAGGAAATTTACGTTCGGTCACCTCTTTTTTAAAGTCTTCCAGAGCTGACGATATTTCTTTACCAATTTCCCTGAATTTTTTAACAAATTTTGGTGTATATCTGTCAAACATTCCGATCATATCGTGTATGACCAAGACCTGGCCGTCACAATGAGGCCCAGCTCCTATACCAAAAGTCGGTAATGAACATCGCTCAGTTATAATTTCAGCCAGTTCAGCCGGAACCCCTTCCATAAGGAGACTGCTAGCGCCTGCGTCTTCAAGGATTTTCGCGTCTTCGATAATACGCTGGGCTGTCTTGAGATCTCTCCCTTGCGCCTTGAACCCCCCTAGCTGAGCAGCCGCCTGAGGCGTAAGGCCTATGTGCGCCATTACGGGAATCGTGGCGTCGGTCATGGCTTTAATAGTTTCGGCCATCTCCCTGCCACCTTCAAGTTTGACTGCGTCACACCCAGCCTCCGCCATGAAACGCCCCCCATTTCTGATGGCCTCTGATTTGGATACCTGATAACTCATGTATGGCATATCGCCGACAAGATAAACATCAGGCGCTCCCAATCGAACCGCCTTTACATGAGGCATCATGAGATCCATTGTGACCGGAAGGGTGGAATCATAGCCTAGAACCACCATCCCCATTGAGTCCCCTACTAAAATTACATCTATTCCCGCTTTTTGCTCCAATATTGCAAAAGGATAATCGTAGGCAGTCAGGAAGGTCATTTTCTCTCCTTTTGCCTTCTTTTCCCTCAGATTCTGAATGGTAATCTTTGCCATGGTTCCTACCTTTTTTTGAGTTAATGTTGTGTCAGACAATAATGGAATATTGCTCAGAACCTAGATTCTGTTCAAATCAAATCAGAAGGTCAATACACTCTTTTGGCAAAAAGAATTTTTTAATTCAATGCGGATAATACCCATTTTGGACTAACGGTGAGCAAATGGACGCAACAATCTATGTTGTGATGTGCGTAAACTCGAGGAACAACAATTGAGTGCGAGCAGCCATCCCGGAATCTACTTCAAAAAAACATCTGGATCGCTCCCCCATTTTTTTCATGGCCAATCGTCTAGGACTGACATTCCTCTCTCCAGGCGCAATCAAGTTCACCGCAATTTTCGATCCCCCTGAAGCAAGGCGAATTGCCTTCAGCCTGTTGGACCTGCCTGATCAGCGCATCTTTCTTATATTTACTGACGTTCTTGATTCCCAGGCCCCTGGCCATTATTCTAATCTCCTGCAGAGTCATCTAATTTTCTCCTAAAGAAACATCTTTCGAGTGAATTCTTAATGTGCTTATTATTATAATTAATTCAATTAATTCAAAAAATCAACCCTTCCCTGTCAAAGCCCCCGGTTTCGGATAAGCTAAAGCTTTTCTTTTGGTTTAAGACAAAGGGGATGGCGCTTGACAATCTCTTGCTAAGTTTTATCACCATTACACTTATTTCCCGACATGCGCTCGGATATAATTCACTATATCATCTGTTCGAGTTCCCGGCCCGAAAATCTCAGTGACTCCAGCCTCTTTGAGGCCAGGGACATCCTCTTCGGGAATTATGCCTCCACCGAGGATGAGCACATCGCCTACGTTTTTTTCTTTGAAGAGACTGGCAACCCTCGGGAACAGGTAATCATGGGCTCCAGAAAGCGAACTCAAACATAAAACGTCAGCATCCTCCTGAAGACAGGTTTGAAAAATAGCCTCGGGAGTTTGCCGCAAGCCCGTGTAGATAACCTCCATGCCTGCGTCTCTCAGCGCCCTTGCGACAACTTTGGCTCCTCTGTCGTGGCCGTCCAGGCCGGGCTTGGCCACAACTACTCTGATTTTCTTTTCCATTAAAACACCTCTGGCCCGCAAATCATTTACAATGGTATATTACCATGTTTTCTACTCGGCTTCTGATCCGCCTTGTTTTCCAATTGCGCAAAAGCTTTTATCAATTTTGTCCTGGTGTCATGAGGATAGATCACCTGATCTACAAAACCAAGCTCAGCCGCACGATAGGGGCTTGCGAAACGATCAATATATTCCTTTATTAACTCACTCCTTCGAGTCACAGGATCTTCAGCTTCCTGGATCTCTTTGCGGAATAGAATCTGGATAGCGCCCTCCGGACCCATTACAGCGATCTCGGCAGTCGGATAGGCAAGATTGATATCGGCTCTCAAGTGTTTGCTCGACATCACCACGTAAGCCCCTCCATAAGCTTTCCGGGTTATGAGTGTCACTTTGGGAACTGTCGCTTCGGCATAAGCGTAAAGTATTTTCGCTCCATGCTTGATAATTCCCCCATGTTCCTGTTGGGTTCCAGGCAAATAACCCGGGACGTCTAGCAAGGTCCACAAGGGGATGTTGAAAGAATCGCAGAACCTTACGAATCTGGCGCATTTAACTGACGCTTCAATATCAAGGCATCCGGCCAGCCAGTTTGGTTGATTGGCCACTATACCAATGGTGGCCCCGTTGAGTCTTCCAAATCCGGTGATAAGATTTCGAGCATAATGAGCATGAACTTCAAAGAAGTTTTGATCATCAAGTGTAGGCACAATAATCTTTTTCATGTCGTAAGGTTTTCTGGAATTGTCGGGGATTACGTCATCGAGTTCTTTAATGACCCTCTCAGGAGAATCATTCGAGATCACCAATGGAACCTTTTCTCTGTTGCTATCAGGAATAAAAGAATGAAGTTCTCTGACCTTTTCAATAGTTTCTGCCTCTGTAGGAAAATGGAAATGACAAACCCCGGATACTCGGCCGTGGACTCTTGCCCCTCCAAGACTCTCTGAGTCGATGTCTTCACTAGTAACTTGTTTGATAACCTGAGGCCCTGTAATAAACATATAGCTAGTCTTTTCCGTCATGAAAATAAAATCTGTAACCGCCGGAGAATAAACAGCTCCACCAGCGCAAGGGCCCATAATGACTGATATTTGAGGAACAACACCCGAGGCTCTTACATTTCTGTAGAAAACTTCTCCATATCCCCCCAAACTCTCGACGCCTTCCTGAATTCTTGCTCCCCCTGAATCGTTTATTCCTATCAAAGGCAAGCCATTCCTGTAGGCTAGATCCATTACTTTGCACATTTTTTGGGCATGAGTGAAAGATAGACTTCCGCCAAACACCGTGAAATCCTGAGCGTAGACATAGACTCCGCGACCATTAATTCTTCCAAAACCTGTGACGACTCCCTCTCCTGGAACATGGGTCTTGTCCATTCCAAAGTCAGCGCATCGATGCGTCACAAATCTGTCTATTTCTTCAAATGATCCTTTATCTACAAGTTGAAGCACCCTTTCCCGGGCAGTCATTTTCCCTGCTTTATGGTGTTTCGCAACCTTGTCCGGCCCCCCAGCTTGGTCAGCTTGCTGAAGTCTGCGCTCCAGTTCGAGGAATTTTTCATCTATAATCGACATCTATGGCTCCTCTTCGGTAATTAATCATTATCAAACTCATTTTAGAACTTGCCTGACAACCTGACCAACCTTGGTAAGATTCTCCACGACTTCGACTCCAGCGTCCCTCAATGCCTTGATCTTGCCCTGCGCTGTGCCTGAACCGCCGGAAATTATTGCGCCGGCGTGCCCCATTCTCTTTCCAGGTGGCGCCAGTCGGCCGGCTACAAAGGCTATCACGGGTTTCTGAAATTCATCTTTTATAAAAGCCGCAGCCTGCTCTTCAGCGGATCCCCCGATTTCCCCTATGAGGACCACCGCTTCCGTATCAGGATCATCGCGAAACAGTTTCAGACAATCGACGAAACTTAGCCCTACAACCGGATCGCCCCCCAACCCCAAACAGGTGCTTTGGCCCATGCCGGCTTTAGTCAATTGATCGACGACTTCATAGGTCAAAGTTCCGGATCGTGAAATCACCCCTACTGGTCCAGGCGCATGTATGTACCCAGGCATAATGCCCACCTTGCATTTTTCCGGTGGAGAAATTATTCCAGGGGTGTTGGGACCGACTAGCACGCTGCCGTTTTCCTTGACTGTAAAAAGCGCCGAGGCCGTGTCTAAAGGTGGAATACCCTCGGTGATACAGACTATGACCTTGATACCGGCGTCGACGGCTTCCAGAATCGGATCTTTGGCTTGAGCGGCCGGGATGAATATCAGGGACACGTTTGCTCCTGTTTGCTGTGCCGCTTCCTCAACTGTGTTGAAAACGGGTATACCGTCAACAAAGGCTCCTTTTTTACCTGGGGTAACTCCGCCCACCAGATTCGATCCGTAATCCCTGCACGCTAGCGAGTGAAAAGTGCCATTGCGTCCGGTTATTCCCTGGCAGATTATGCGCGACTCCCTGTTTACAAGGATGGCCATTCGATTACTCCTAATCAGTTGCCGCTAAGTTCTCTAGCTTTTGCGACAACGAGTTGTGCGGCTTCGTCCAGCGAAGATATCATGTTAACAGGAAGCCCAGAATCCAAAAATAATTTGCGGCCCAACTCAATATTTGTCCCCTCTATGCGAGCAATAACCGGGAGTTCAAGACCTCTTTCCTTGATGGCCTTGATAACTCCTCTGGCTAGGACATCACACCTCAGGATTCCGCCAAATATGTTGATGAAAACAACTTTAACTCTTTTGTCCTCGAGAAGTATATTCATGGCGTCAGCAACTACTTGTTCGCTTGCTCCACCGCCAACATCAAGAAAATTGGCGGGGAACCCTCCATGAATTGATATGAGGTCAAGGGTTGCCATGGCTAGGCCGGCGCCGTTGACCATACAGCCTATGTCTCCTTCCAATCTAATATAACTGAGGCCGGCAAGTCTTGCGGACAGTTCCACAGGATCCTCCTGAGACCTGTCCCTCAAAGCCGCCAATTCGGGCTGACGAAACAATGCGTGGTCATCGAGGTTGATTTTCGCGTCGAGCGCTAAAAGCGTTTCGCCTGACACAACCAAAGGATTGATCTCAGCCAGTGTGCAGTCATACCCCACAAAGATGTCATAGAGGACTGTTATCGCATTAGCTATCTGTTTGGCGACGATATTCTTGTTTGTAAGCTTATACGCCAAACCTCTCGCTTGAAAAGGACACAGGCCTCTCAATGGATTGACCTTGACTATGTAAATTTTTTCTGGAGTTTCCTTGGCAATGGTTTCTATGTCCATCCCTCCGGCGGGGCTAGACATAATCGTAACTTTACCTTCATTCCGATCCAGAACCACACCGAGATACAACTCTTCATCAATCGGTGGGGCCTCTTCAACAAGGAGGGCTCTGACCGGTTTGCCCTGAGGCCCAGTCTGATTAGTGACCAGAGTCATTTGAAGAATTCGGTCGGCCGCCTTTTTAACATCATCGTCAACGGACATCACCGATATTCCTCCAGCTTTTCCGCGACCTCCGGAATGAGCCTGAGCTTTAAGGACGATTTTATCCGTTTTGAGATTCCTGGCTGCTACTAAAGCTTCTAGGGCATCGTATACCACGGTTCCCCGAGGCACGTTCACACCCTTTTCTATTAAAATTCTCTTGGATTGGAATTCGTGCAGATTCATTTTAGACCTGCCCCCGCAGTGTGGATGACCTTTCAGACGGCGTCATTTGAGAGGACTGTTGACGCAATCGATTAACCTCAAAAAAGGTAAAAATCTCTAAGGGATTGTTAGGCGGTTGAATTAACTCTACCCTCTGAACCTTGGATTTGCAAGGGAATATTTCTCTCCAACACGTGCAAGTGTGTTCCTTAACCCAAACTTGTGGATCAGTATTTTTTGCTTGTTTTTTCCATAATATTTGATGTTTAGTT
>JAZDKD010000420.1:0-3283 GCA_043803345.1 Pseudomonadota bacterium | reverse complement strand
CCCGCTAAAGAAAACGAAATCAAATGCCTGTATCATCCTGAATCAGCCGCAGTCGATATGCAAAGACAACTTTGTTCATCCTGCAGATGGAAACTAAGGTCAAATGGTTTAACGGAATACGATAAAGATCCAGCAGTTGTTTCTTTTTTGAAGGGAGAAACAAAAAGTATCCCGAACTTAGGCCAGCCAATGTGCCCTGTTCATCCTGAGGTGCCTGCTTACAACAAGAAAACCGGTTTATGTCAACGCTGCCAAAGCAAAGCCAAGGCAATGGGTATCATTGACCGTCACCCAACCGAAAAAGAGTTGAAGGGACTGCGTCCTGCTTGATTAATCCATGCAAACCGGAGAAAAACGTGAACAAACTTGAATTGACATCAGTATTGAGACAACAGGCAGACCTATCCAAACAAGACGCAGCAGCCGTGATAGAACTCTTTTTTGACAGGATGGCGCATTTCCTTGAACGTGGCGATAGGATGGAGATCCGGGGCCTGTGCAGTTTCTATGTCAAGACCTACAAGGATTATATCGGCAGAAATCCGAAAACTGGGGAGAAGGTGAAAATCAAACCAAAGAAATTGCCGTTTTTCAAGGCTGGCAAGGAATTGAAGGAAAGAGTGAACATTTGAACCCCAACAAGAATTGGGTCGTCTATCTGGTCCGGTGCGCTGACCAGTCCCTGTATTGTGGGATCACCAATAATCTGGAGAAGCGACTGGAGGCCCATAATCTTGGGAAAGGGGCCAAGTACACCAGGTACCGCATCCCTGTCGAACTTTTAGGAACCAGCTCTGAAATGACCAAAAGCGAAGCCCTCAAACTCGAGCTTCGAATTAAAAGGATGCCGGCTGACAGGAAGTGCGTTGAGATTGGAATGGCGGGATGATCGTACGCCAGCCGTCGATTCAACCGGCCTCGGGATCGTCTGGAGTTGAGAAAACGTGGTTCCTCGCTGTATAATGTGGGTAGATGCATAATCTCATGAAGATAAGTTGAGCCTTAATTTGCCAGAGATATTATTGTTCCGATACCCCGTGGCGCCGGCTTTTGAAGGACAATTACGTTATCTTTATTCATGGTGCGTATATCCTTTCCTTATTTGTTCTTTAAATATGGTCGGTCGACTGCGTGGCAACAATCAACCGATGGATACACCACCAACCCACTCAAACACAACTTTTGTTTATGACTCTTATAAAAGCTTCATATGTCGAGGCTATTTCTCGATCTCGTACCTGTAAATCTTCGTTGATGCTTTCTTGTCCATCAGAAAATCAATACCTCCTGTCAGATCATAACGATGAGTAATAGAACATCCCTCTTTGTCAATTACTTGGAAATCAAGGGTCCTATCATGAAAAGTTCTACTCGTTTTGAAATTGTGCACATGAATAATAAGTTTAATTGAAGGAAAATCATTGACAATGGCACTGTTGAGAACTTCTTTTATCTTATATGGTGCCATATAACGAAGATCCTTATAATTCTGTTCACGACAATGAATGGTCATGTTTTTTATATTATTGGCAATTCCCAAAACGACTCTAATTAAATCGATAAGAAACGATCTTTGTAAATCTCCAGTAGCACAATATGGGTCTTTTATGACAAATTGATCAATATAAGCTCCCTGTAAAACAGCAAAAACGTCCTGAAAGTTACATTCTTCTCCTTCAGAGATCTCCCATCGCTCTATTGGAACGCTCCCAAGGATTTTATCTGCAGAGTAATATGCCGTTCCCGATATCATTTCAGACATTTTAGTTGCAGACTCATCGTTAAGCTTCTGCTGATAAACGGGTTCAGGCAATAAATCCTGTAAAAGAGGGGGAGTCGGACGGCCGCTAAACCAGGACGGAGATCCTGGAGTTGGTTCAACAAATATTCTGGCCAGAGTGGGTATCTTGCTCTCATCAATATTTAAAATATGCCCTATCTTCAGTCGACCATCCTTGGCAAATGGATAGAGATGTCGAAGTGTCTGGCGCATCCTGGAACCCAAGCGTCCAGGCACCATTTCCAATGGCTTCAGTAAATGAATAGAAATATTCATCCCTCCATTGAGCATATTCACTAACCACTGCCTTGTCTTATTATCTTCTCCTTCAATTGCATCCAAACTGATACCGAATAGATACATCTGCGATATCCCGGATAATCTTTCAGTTAACCCTTTCAAGCTGGTACGCGCCCATCTCACAGCACCCGCTTTAATGAAGTCATCGGGCTTTGCATCATCTACCAAAACTTTAAGCCATTTCAGCACGGGAAACCGATCGAACTGATCCCATGACAATTGGTTTGAATAATCACACAAACATGCGCTACATGCAGAACTGCACTCTCTTGGGCAGGACAGTCTCTCTACAGCCTTTTTAAGAACGGTCAAGATTGAAACATCTTGATGCAACTGAACAGAATAGCCGGCTCCACCTGCGCATGAATCATAGAGAACCGCGTCAGCAAACTGGTTGTTTCTGAGGAAAGTGGCCCGTATCTCGGATGGCTGAATTTGTAAAAGCTCAGTAACTGCAAAACGTAAAGCTTCACTTAGAGTGCGAGTAAATGATTCCATAAACTGTCGAGGACTCTTTGAATCTACCGGCGGTTGTGCAATCGTTTTGCTGAAGCGAATCAGCAAAACATCCGTTTCAAAGGCATGCGCCAAGTCCTGCGTCCATTTAATATTTTCATTCCGGCATGTTTTTCCGGTCAATGGCTCGTTATGCTTCTTTTTAATCCCCAGGGGTTTGAGTGCCGGTTCGGCATAGTTGCAAAGAGGACAAATATGATACCCGAATCCATAGACACCTCTGTTCACAATAAAAAGACGGCCTGCTTGCTGGTCCTCGTCTGTTGGCTGCGCCCTCAACAATGCAGTTCTGACCGCGTAATGGTCACTGTCTTTGAACATATCTTCTTGAGGGATCGTAATGAGGCGAGCCTCATCAGCCCTTCTCTGGCGGCGACGGTTCATTCCGGGGTCTTTCCCATGCCTTTCTTCGTAAGGAGTTACAAAACCTTTCGGTTCAAGATAAGCACGGGGCGTTCGTCGTTCTGGGCTCCCGCAATTACTGCATTCGGGCGGCATATCTTCGCGTGCAACCCGGATGTCAACGTGATGGCACTGGGGACAAGCAACATAATATTCTGTAGGCATAAACATTTTCGGATAATATGCCAACCCTGCGCTACGCCATATACGCCCATTTGCTATAACCTCTGCACCTGGGGCATATTCGCTGATGCCCATTCCTGCATCCCTGTTCAAAACGATATC
>JAZDKD010000419.1:0-2017 GCA_043803345.1 Pseudomonadota bacterium | reverse complement strand
AGGCCCCTTCCCATTCGAGACCATAATGGTTTCGACCAGGACTGGCAGCGCCGCCGCTTCAGCGTGCGGCCTGGAATTACATGCCTGTGGCAGATCCACGGCCGCAGCAATACCTCTTTCGACGACTGGATGAAACTGGATATGGAATATATTGACCATTGGTCCCTCGCCTTAGATTTGAAGATATTATTAAAAACAATCCCTGCGGTCCTCATAGGCTCAGGAGCGTCATAGCTCACAATTAGATTGCAGCACGGAGTGAACGAGTTAGGTAAATCTGAATGAAAAAAAAGATTATGTTTGTGGCGGGCGCAAGGCCAAATTTTGTAAAAATTGCGCCTCTCTTGAGGGAGTTCGCCAAGCATAGAGATGTATTCAATACTTCTCTCGTGCATACCGGTCAGCACTACGATTTCGAAATGTCAGGAGTCTTCTTTCAAGGCCTTCAAATCCCTGATCCGGACATTCATTTGAACGTAGGCTCCCATTCTCACGCGGTTCAGACAGCCAAAATTATGGTTTCCTTCGAGAAAGTGGTTACAGCAGACAAACCGGACCTCGTCATAGTTGTTGGAGACGTGAATTCAACTCTGGCGTGTGCTTTGGTGGTTACCAAACTGGGGGTAAAGCTCGCACACGTTGAGGCTGGCCTGAGAAGCTTTGACCGGACCATGCCCGAAGAGATCAACCGGGTGGTCACCGATAGTCTTTCGGATTACTTGTTCGTCAGTGAAAAGAGTGGACTCGAAAACCTGAAACGAGAGGGGGTATCCTCTGACAAGGTTCACTTTGTCGGAAATGTGATGATCGATAGTCTGATATGGGCTGGCAAACACGTCGGCAAGTCTAAGACTCTTGATAACTTGAATCTGACTGAAAAAGAGTACGGCGTCGTGACACTTCATCGGCCCTCAAATGTTGATTCGGACATGTCACTATCGGAAATATTCGATATTCTACAGCTGGTTAGTGAGAAAATCAAACTCGTTTACCCACTGCATCCTCGCACGAAGATTATGTTGAAAAGGCACGGCCTGCTTGAGAAGTTGAGAGCTCTTACCAACCTTCGCCTCACAGACCCTCTGGGTTATTTGGATTTCGTCAGATTAATGAAAGACTCCAGGTTTGTGCTCACAGATTCCGGGGGTATCCAAGAAGAGACAACGGCCCTCGGAATACCGTGTCTTACAATGCGAGGAAATACGGAGCGACCAATCACAGTGACACAAGGTACTAATATCCTGGTGGGCAAAGACATGCGAAAGATAGTCAGGGGCGTCACGAACGTCCTGAGGGGAAAGTTTAAACGGGGCACAGTGCCCGCGCTGTGGGATGGCAGGGCAAGTCAAAGAATAGCGGGTATAATTCGGGATCAGATAGTGGATCGTCCGGTCGCAAAAAAACAAATCCTTGGCCTTGCACAGACACTTAGTAACCCGAGCAAAACCCAGGGCGGTTTGACGTACTCATCATTATGCCGAATTAAGTAGGGCAGCGATCCGGTTCTTTTGATGGTCGAGGTGGCAATTAAGGCCATCTCCACCGGACCTGTTTTCTTCATTTTAACAACGAAGGCATCAATACATGACAGGTCCGGCTGTGAAAGTTTACTGACAACGATGCCCGATGCTAAGAGAAACATCAGCGAGCAAACCATGGAGAATTTATGAGCTGGCTTAGCGCCACTGACTTGGCCAAAAGTTTCATGCATTTATGTGAGTCCTTCCCGCCTTCTCCACACGAAGAAACTCGTGATTGTATGGAATTAATTTATCATCCTGTCAATATAGGCTCACCAGAATTGTTTCTACTGAAGCTTGCTCAATGGTGTTATGATGACGAAAGGAATTTTCCTTGGGATCTCTATTTTGGAACAGACCTAATTTCCTTTCTAAGGAAAAAAAATGTACTAGAAGTTGGCTGCTCCGCGGGTGGGAGAAGTAAGGCATGGATAGAAAGATATCAGTTTCTAAGCTATACAGGTATAGATGTGAAACAGACAATTCTTCAAGCGGGT
>JAZDKD010000418.1:0-2002 GCA_043803345.1 Pseudomonadota bacterium | reverse complement strand
TTTCTTGTTTTTTTAGATAGTCCTGCACCGCCAGGGTAAAAACCTTGCTTCGGGAAATATGCAAGTCGTCGGCTAATTGATTGACTTTTAAAAATAATTCTTCATTCAGGGATATGGCCGTTTTGACACCGGGCATAAGACGCCTCCAACTTTAATAGACTTTTCATATTCATGATTATGACTATTTTTCATACTTTTGTCAATACCTGTTAAACCTAAATGAGTATACCGATTTATTCTTATTTTTATTGGGAGCTGTTCAACTTAAACCGATATATATTTGAATTCACCCATTGCTTTCCTGCAATAATTGTTTAGCATATTGAGTATGCTTCGAGGGTTCATCAATGATTATGGAAGTCATGGTCAGTGAACCCCCAACAGGCTGGTCGTTGAAATAGAGATTGGACTCATTTTCTTGTTTCAAGGCCAGGGCATAAAGCATCGGCAGGTAATGCTCGGGAGTAGGCACGGCCAAACGGACCACCTGACCCAGCGACGGATAATCAGCCAGTTCGAGATGACGATTCTCGTTGATCAGTCGTTTGAAAAGCTCACTGGCCTCAATGGCCCAATCAAACCCGAAAGGTTTATTGAAATCCCGGAGCCCATCGCCCTTGACTACGACTCGCCCCAGATTATGGACCATGTTTCCGCTGCCAATAATGAGGACCCCTTTTCCCCGCAGAGGAGCCAATTCTTTGGCCAGTTCATAATGCTCCGGTCCCGGTCTGGTATAGTCCAGGCTTAGTTGGACTATGGGAATGTCGGCCGCGGGAAACATCCGTCTCAATACGCTCCAGCATCCATGATCAAGTCCCCAAGCGCCGTCCAGTCTCACTTCCGTTTTTTTCATAGTATTCTGTGTCTCCCGGGCCAGCCAGGGGCTGCCCGGAGCAGGATACTGGACTTCAAACAGTTCACGGGGAAAGCCGCCGAAATCATGGATGGTCCGAGGCTGAGCCATGCCTGTGACCTGTGTTCCCTCTGTTTCCCAATGCGCTGAAATGCACAGAATAGCTTTGGGTCTGGGTATGAGTTTACCCGCTTCCCGCCAACCTCTTGAGAATTCATTGTCTTCAATGGCATTCATCGGCGTGCCGTGTCCGATGAACAAAACAGGCATTGGTTCTGTGTTGTCAATGTTGCTGGTAAGTTTATCCATTTTCCCCGGCTTTTAACTTTTTGGGTTTTGAAGGTCTACCCCAACGAGCCCATTCGATTAGAAGTGTTTTCAGGGAGGCGAAGGCTATTTTGCAAAGTGCTGTCGAACTTTGGCCGCAATCTGGCGATCCGTCATCTTGTCAACAGTCTCAACACCGGCGATGCGTCCGCCCAGTCCCTTTTTGACAAGCCGTTTCTTTAGTTCGCCCTTTGCCTCACCAGGACCAAAGATAAGAATGGTTTCCGCGTCTCCAATGCAAGCAAGCACCGCATCGTAATAGAGATTGAGATGTCCTGTACGGGCTTTCTGTCGTCTATCCTCCGCCGGTACCTGATGTAAATCATAGGGACCCTTAAGAGGGGAATCACCAGAACGGCGGAGCTGTTTTTCAACCTTCGATATGATCAGCCCAATCTCTTCCCCTTTGTCCGTAACGGACACGACCATAGCCTTCTTATGGTCTATCCACAAACCCACTTTTGTTCTCATCGATATCTCCTTTGTTAAAAAGTTCACCCACAAAATTCTATTGTTACCTTATAACTCGACAATCCAAAGATTTCTTTTAGAACTCTGAAAATATCAATTTATACTGTCTATCCCTCCTGTCATCTTAACATTGCCTATCTTTCTTAAATCATTATAAATTTTATCGGGATGGATTTTCAACAAAGTTATTATCTGAAAATTAGCTGGTGTCTAATGACAGTCGTTACAGATCTCTCCCCGTACGCCTTCCAAACCTTCCCGGGCGATGATCGGCACCATGATCAGGGCCGCCAGCGGATCAGCCCACCACCAACCCAAAAGGGCATTGAGCACCAGCCCTCCAAGAAG
>JAZDKD010000417.1:0-3031 GCA_043803345.1 Pseudomonadota bacterium | reverse complement strand
CGCAAGTCATATGATTCGTTACACTCGACGCAAAGCCGTTTTCCCTCAGGAGGTGTTACAATAGACAATCTTAATAATCAGATAGATGAAATTGATAAAGCGCTTCTTAATCAAGTCCAATCATATTTCCCTGTTAGCTGCAACCCCTACGGGATTTTAGGACAACGGATTGGAATTTCGGAAGATGAAACATTGGCCCGGATAGATAAACTCAGAAATTCCGGAATAATCAGGCGGATAGGAGCCTCAATAAATTCACGGGGATTGGGATTCGTAAGCACCCTGGTAACGGCAAAGGTCCCGGATCATCTACTGGAATCATTCGTAACTATGGTAAACGATTATCCCGGAGTTACGCATAATTATCTCCGGAAACATGATTTTAACGTCTGGTTTACTCTTATTAGTCCGTCTGAAGATGATAAGAGGAGAATTCTTCGTGAAATGACTGATAAGTCAGGGATAGAATTGTTCGAACTGCCGGCGAAGAAAATTTTTAAGATTCGAGTGGATTTCAAATTTTAGTGGGAGAAAATTTAATGCTTGCGGAATTCAGCGTTGTTCCCCTCGACAAGGGGGCTCGAGGACTTAGCCGATTTGTAGCTGAGTCAATCAAGATAATTGAGGAGAGCGGTCTCGACTTCGAGATTCACGCTATGGGCACCCTGATTGAAGGTCCTTCTGAGAAGGTTTTTCAAGTTATTCAAAAATGTCACGAAAACCTGATCTCGCAATCAGATCGAGTTGTAACGCAAATCAAGATTGATGACAGGAAGGGAGCTTCAGGAACCATAAAGGGCAAGGTAAGGTCGGTTGAAGAAAAGTTCGGAAAAGAGCTTCCAAAGAGTGAAGACTGAAACCAATGAATGAAGTTCGAGAAGACGCTCACACATCGATTGGGAACGCCTCATCCCAAGAGGAAGAATTGCTGGATGTGGTTGACCACAAGGATAACGTTTTAGGTACTGCCACTAGGGGAATGATTCATCAGGCAGGTTTGTTTCATCGAGCAGTTCATATTTTCCTGTTTAACAGTTCGGGGGAAATCTATGTTCAACGTCGATCTGAGTGGAAAGATCGATATCCGTTGAAACTCGACTCTTCGGCCGCCGGTCACGTTGACAAGGGTGAATCTTACCTGGAAAGCGCCAAAAGGGAACTCATGGAAGAGCTCGGCATTGAAACAGAACTTACGGAGATCTTGAAGATTCAAGGTTGCCCGGAAACAGACAACGAGCATGTGGTTTTGTACGAAGCCCATTCAAATATTCCTCCCCTTGCCAATAAAGACGAGATAGCTGAAGGATGGTTTATGCGGCCTTCCAAGTTGTCACAAATGGTAGAAACTTGCCGAGATGACTTCGTCCCGGCGTTTACTCTTTTGTGGAAGCTTTTTACTGAGAAACCAGTTTCATGAGAGCTGTTGTTCAGAGGGTAACATCGGCTAGCGTAAGTGTTTCTGGAATTAGGGTTTCCAGAATTGGAAACGGCCTTCTCGTATTATTGGGAGTAGCGTCTGACGATTCAGAGAATGATGTTTATCGGCTTGTCGATAAAATCGCGGGTTTGAGAATATTTGGTGATTCTTCAGGGAAGATGAACCTTGACGTCTCTGAAATTAATGGCGAGATACTAGTGGTCTCCCAATTCACGCTTTACGGGGATTGTAGAAAAGGGAAACGTCCATCATATTCGTTAGCCGCAAAAGCCGAGCAGGCCAGAGAACTTTATTCATTGTTTTTATCCACAATGGACAACAAGGGAATTCCAGTCAAGGCAGGGGTCTTCGGAGAAATGATGGAAGTCGAGCTGGTCAATGATGGGCCGGTTACCCTTATCATTGAGGCGCCCTAGTTTAGTGGGGTTTTGTTTTCAGACCGCACAGGCCAGGTCTTCCCATTCAGTTGCAGAACAAATGTATTTTGGATCTCATCGAAGTCCAAGGTCCTGGCAAGTTCGTAGTAAGCAGGACGACTTAAACGGGCTGGGAATTGTCCATCTTTTACTAAAACGTAAGGGACGTTTTGCTGGTTTATCCATAAGGTTTCCGGATCAAGAATTTCCTGGGAACCATCGTTTAACTCCAGTCGAATCTTTTCATCAATCTGAAGTATTCGGGATACTATGAAAGGAGTATCCTCCACTTCCACTGAACAGACTTCCCTACCGATTCTGATTCTATATCCACCTTCCGGTTTTTTTTCCAGAGCCTCCAGAAATTGCTTAAGTACTAGAGGGTGAATTATTTCCACTCCATTTTGAAACCATCTGCCTTCTTTATCCACGACCAATCTTAAATAGGGCGTACAGTCGAAACAAGGGAGGTCTGAGTTGTTCGAGCTTTCGGTCATATTTTGTGTTCTCTTTGAGAAAGTTTTTGTTTTTAATGCGCTTAGGGTTTTCTGGCGGCAAGATCTTTCTGGGCGTAAATCTTTTTGTACGCTTCAAAATTGGCGAGCACCCTCTTCACATACAGACGGGTCTCGGCATAAGGAATATTTTCTATAAATTCGTCCTGCCTCATCCTTCCGTTGCGTCCGACCCATTGCCGCACTTTGTTAATGTCGGCGTTGTAAGCGGCTATTGCAGGCACAATCGAGCCCTTAAATTCTTTAAGGTTCTGGCTTAGAACTTGAATACCAACAGACAGGTTCTTTCTGGGATCCAACAATTCCTCCACTACTTCTGTCGTGGGGTCATTCCTGTTGCTTATGATCAGGGCTGTCCTTGGGGTGACCTGCATCAATCCCAACGCCCCTGCCGGCGAGACGGCGAAAGCGTCGTACCTGCTCTCCTGACGAACAATCGCCCAGACCAGACAGGGGTTGACCCCTCCTCTGGATGCGTTTTCGGAGGTTTCACTTAGATGCACGCGGGGAAAAGCAACTTCGGTAAATTCTTTGGGAGCTTCAGCGGGAGGATTTTCAACAAATTCCGAAAAACCTGAAACTATTATTTCATGAGCCAAACCATAATATCCACAATTGTGAGCGGCCTTTGCCATCAGAAACACTATCGAACGATTAGAACG
>JAZDKD010000416.1:0-3036 GCA_043803345.1 Pseudomonadota bacterium | reverse complement strand
AAGCTTAAACCTTGTCCTACAATTCCAGGCACTGGCTTTACGCCCCCATTAAATGTTCCCCAGTTATTCTGTCCTGAAGTGTCCCTCGTTCCTGCGGTTGAGGTGGTATATTGCCCATCAAAAGACCAGTAGCCAACAAGACCATTGGTCCAAGTGTGAGGATTGGAGGTGGCGAATGCTCCATAGATAAAGTAGCCGGCGATAGCGATGGCGATCAAGGTACCTATGATGATGAATGGTTTATTTGACATGGTTTTGATGTTTTACGATGTCTGGCAGTCCGATTTCCCTCTTAATTTTGAGGGAAGTCGGACTGCCCAAATATCCGTTGCTTGACACGCTTTCTTGATTTGATATAATGATGGCAGGTTGACAATTCTGCTTCGATCGGAAGTCGTCCGTTCTCTTAAGAGCTCCCGCAAGGGGGCTTTTTCTTTTACCTAAATCCATGAATCTGATAAAATATTGCTGTGGACACGAGGGCCGAGTCCGGACGGCTTCCGGGAGCAGGATTGTCAACTTCGCTCTTAAGGGTTCGACTCCCCCTCGGTCCACGTCAAAAGGTCTTGGCTGAAAAGTCGGGACTTTTTGATTTGTGTTTAATAATTGACTCACTGTAAATTCAATGAAAATTGGTAATTGAAAATTAATCTATGGTGTTGTGGTCGCGGTTGTGGTGGAAACAGCTGGCGTGGTCGTCACGAGTTCTGGCAGTCCGACGTCCCCCAAAATTACGGGGGAAGTCGGACTGCCCAAACATACGGAGTCTTCATCTATTAATCCGTCGCAATCGTTATCAACTCCGTCGCAGATTTCATCGGTCGGGAAAACAGCTCCAATGCACTCACCCCAAACGCCTTGTTCACAAATTTCTACGCCAATCTTACAAACACCGATTTCAGAACTGCAGGACCGATTAGCGCCGTTGGTGCAGACACCATTAACGTCAGACGTTAACGGCGAAACGTCTGACGTTGACGTTCCGATGCCCGCACCAAATACCTGCATAAATTCTTTTTCCGTCACGCACACGCTACCTACGCAAAGCTGCTGGGTTTTAATCTTATTCACGACCAAAGCGCCTTCGCCATCAACTGCAAAAAGCGTGGCTAAACCATTCTGGGTGAGAGTTCTTACTTCAATATTGCCATTCGAGTTTTCAAAAACCGTCAGTTCTCCAGCGTTCCTTTCTTGTAAACTAATGAAGGCTAAGATTTCTCCTATATCTGGCAGTCCGACTGCCTGACTTTCGGATGTTGTGGCAGTCGGACTGCCTGACATTGTCGTCGTCCCAAACGCTTCCAAAGCATAACCCAAGATTTTACCAGCACCCATTGCTTTCATTGCCAGCCCTGGGCTGGAAGAAGCGGAAGTCAACGGATCGCCGATTTCAATCGGCCCATTTTCTGCAGAAATCTTGACGGGCACTCTGCCAGTCAAGGCCACAGCTCTGGCTTTTGTAAAATCGGCGGCCATCACCAGGGCAGGCCTGGTAGAAACAACGCCAATCAGATTGTTCTGATACTGACGAGAACACTTCTCGACGGTAAGAGATGTGTTCTCTGATAAGCAAACTACGTCTCCGCCGACAATGGTTTCGTCTTCCACGTAATAATTTTCTGCCACATCGGCGGCCGGCGTATAAGCGCCTCGGTCGTAGTAGAAGTTACCGCTCGTATCAATGGAGAAAACCGTGTTTTCATCAGAACCATAATCTGAAATAACCTGGAAAAGAATGCCTAACTTATCCATTTCAGCGCTGGTCGTGCTGTTAGATTCGCTATTGATGATAAACGGCACGGTTGTGGAAGCTGCCCAAGCGTGCATTACCATAAAAGCCGAGGAGCTCGCGTTAAGTTCCACAATCACGTCGCCCGAGCCTCCAGTAGTTAAGGTCAGGTTTTCCGAATGATTGGAATCACCAGCCACAATTCTCAAGGGCCCTTCAGAATTGATTTGAGATAAACCGGTGCTTAAAAATTGCAAGTCATTGCTCATACCTACATCGCCTCCCACATTAACCGCAAATGGCTGATTAATTTCAACGATGGCTGTATCAACGATTAATCCCGCTTTATTGCTGGAACCATCGGCCCTGCCGATTTCCACCGATCCCCGACCCATTATAACAAGCGAACCATCTTTGCCGACAAACATCTCGCCCGATCTTTCGTTAGAATTATAAGCCCTGATCTGGTCAATGTAAAAGTTAATGTCTTCAATGCCGCCAAAATCGGTTCTAAAAGCAATGTAATCAATCGCGTTTTTGTCAGCGACGGTGGAAGTCAAAGTAATTTCCTGGTATTGCCACTCGTTTGCCTGCTGAAAACTAATGGTTGAGGTAGTTTCAGTGCCGCCGGTGTCGTGATAGGCAAATGAAAGCAATTGAGTAGTCGTAGCTGAAGAAGTGGCGAATCTATCAGCGTAAATCCAGAAGCTGATTCTTTCGTAATTTGTCAAATCTTGGGTTGAACTGAATGTTTTTTTAACAACTTCGTCTTCGGTGGAACTCGCTGTGATTTTCAATGACTGGCTACCGACTTTAACAATAGTGCTTTCGGTTGAAGTCGCGGTGCTGGCTGCTCTTGTCCAATACAAAGCGCTGCCTTCCATATCATCAAGCACTTTCTCGTTAAAACTGCCGAAAGCGAAATCATTGGATTCGTTGATGGTTAATTTAGAATATGGCGTGGTTGTCCCAATGCCCACGTTTCCAAAATTTTGAGCTAAGATTATATTACCATTTTGAGATACGACTAATGCGGGCGTTGAAGTTCCCACGGTGAACAACCCCGAAATTGTGGTTGTGCCAATTCCTACACCATTACTGCTGCCGCCCTCGCCGGTGTTGACATATAACAAAGGATAATTCATTGGAGTAGCAACGCCCGTACTTGTGCCAATCGCCAGATCACCCCAGACATCAAGTTTGTATCTGGATGTTGTTGTCCCGATTCCGACATAGCCGGTATCAGCTGAAACAAAAATGGTTGAAGTGGCACTAGCCTTGTTGTCATTGCTACCCACTAAAATATA
>JAZDKD010000415.1:0-6847 GCA_043803345.1 Pseudomonadota bacterium | reverse complement strand
ACTATAGCTCCGCATGAAGATCCGATTTGGTAATAAATCACAAACTAAAATTCCACAAAAACAAATGATTACGAAACAGGGGGGAACAACTCTACCCATGGAGTGTCTTCAATTAAAAAGTGACCTTTAGATTACAATAGTTTGAAATCAATGAAGGTAATGGCATCAAGATAAATGCATTCTCGACAGTTATTTTGGTTGTGTAAAGGTTTAGGTTATGAAGATTCTGTCTGATGTGCTCGGAATACGCAACATACAATATAAAGGTTCAATAAATCTATATAACATATAATAAATACAAGTAAAACTTGACACAGAATGTCTAATGGATTAATTAGTTCAGGACTGACTGAAAGGGGAAAAGTTTATGATAAACGGTTATCTGGCGGCTCTTCCAGTGCATAATCTAAATGACCAGGGCATTTGGACGATCATAGCTGGGGCAGGTATAGTCGTAAAATGCGTCATGCTCATGCTGCTGATTTTTTCGATCATTTGTTGGGGAATAATTCTTACTAAAGCAATAACGCTTTCTAGGGCCAAGAAACATACTCAGCTCTTTTTTGACGCTTTCCGGGAGTCGCGAAAATTCTCGACATTGTACTCCGAATCGAAGCAATTTACGCACAGTCCATTAGCTCATGTATTTAAGGCTGGCTATGCGGAATTGTCTCGACTTTCCAGAATTCAGGCCGGCGGACAGAAAAGCTCTACAGACGCCAACGGAGAGCCGGAATACGAACGAACCGGCATGGACAACATCATTAGATCTCTGCAGCAGGCGGTTACGGCTGAGAGAGCCAGGTTGGAACGAGGAGTAAATTTCCTTGCCACCACAGGGTCTTCGGCCCCGTTTATAGGACTTTTTGGAACTGTTTGGGGAATAATGGAATCATTCCGGAGCATTGGCGTCATGAAAAGCGCTTCTCTGGCGGTTGTGGCCCCCGGGATAGCGGAGGCCCTCGTGGCTACCGCAGCAGGCCTGGCGGCGGCTATTCCTGCGGTCATATTTTTCAATTACTTCCTGGGAAGAATTAACGTGATTTCAACAGAAATGGACAACTTCGCGTCAGAACTAATTAATATAATTGAACGAATCTACTGGAAGCGAAAATAGTTTTTCGCTTTGTCAATTTTAAGGAAAATAGGAAATGGCGTTCAGCTCAAATAGGTCCAGCAGGGCCCCGATGGCAGACATAAACGTAACCCCACTGGTTGACGTAATGCTGGTTCTCCTGATCATTTTTATGGTAACTGCCCCTATGCTTCAGGAAGGGGTTTCGGTGGAGTTGCCTGCGGCTAAGGGAGAACCAATTGAAAAAACTCAGCAGCCAGAGGAAATAATTATATCAGTATCAGGCCAAGGATCTATTTTTGTAAACGAAAAGGCTGTCACAGAGGACCAGTTGGCCTCAATCGTAATCGAGGCGACGAAAGATAAAACGAACAAAGATGTGTTCCTGCGCGCAGATAAGACTGTCCCCTATGGAGTGGTGGTCAGAATTATGGCTAGTCTCAAAGCCGCAGGTGTTTCCAACCTTGGAATGATCACGACCCCTCAGGAGGAGTCCAGCAAATCAAGTAAATGATTACAGACCTTCTGAAACATCGGCGAGTGACTTCCCCGCATATGCTAGCGTTGTCGGTTGGCATGCACATTGCCCTTCTCGCTTTTCTGGTCGTAGGATCACAGTATTTGAATGTGCGCCCCAAACTGACCGAACCGGGGGTGACCAGTGTGAGGCTGGTCGAATCAATGCCCTCAAGGTTAAGCGCTCCCGAACAATTGGTGGAAAACACTCAAGAGGATTTGCAGCCAGTGTCGAAAGTTGATTCCGAAGAAATCCATCCGGTTTCAAATCCCAAAACCGAAACGCTCAAAACTGTTTTTGCAAAAGCGGATCCAGTGGAACCCGTGATCCAGATGAAAAAGAGAAAACAGAAACCAGAAAAAATTGAGTCGAAGAAAAAAGAAAAAGAGGCCAAACCCTTAACGGACAAAACCAAGAAGGAACCAGAAAAGAAAAATAATCCGAATGAATTTCTTGAGAAACGGCTTGCAGCCATAAAGAAAAGTGTTGAGACCAAGAAATCTGAAAAACCCCAAAACAGTATTGACAAAGGACTTGAAACTCCTGCCGGAGCCGGAAGTCGGGTTTCGGGGAATGGAACTTCAGGCGATGCAGAGATTTCGAAATGGTTCGACGCAGTTCGAAAGAGAATTAATTCAAATTGGTCTGTTTTTGCAGACGAACAGCGGGCCCCAAAAGTCACTATAATCTCCTTGCAGCTCTCTGACGAAGGCACTTTGATAAACGCTTCAATTGACATAAGTTCAGGAGATCGATTCTTTGACGGTTCGGCGATGAGAGCAGTTCATCAAGCCGCTCCGTTTCCCGCCATGTCTTCTGATGTGTCAGCCAAGATTCGTGCCGCTGGAGGTTTAGCCTTGAGATTTACCCCGGGCGGCATACAATGAAGTATCATCCCTATCGCTCTGCGTCCGTGACGCGGAAAAAACGCCTCTATCCATATGTGGTTTTACTTTTGGCGATGTCAACGCTTTGTCTTATTGGTGTCACTTCGTCTGCCAAACTTTTGATCGATGTGGATAACCCCAATCTCGGAAAAATGCCAATCATGGTCGCTCATTTTTCGAGCAATCAACCAGGCTCCTTAAATGGCTCAGACTTATCTTCAATAATTCGGACAGACCTTACCTTAAGCGGTCTGTTCGAAGTTATTGAAGCTCCCCAACCTTTGCCACTTAACCAGAATGGTGATCCCGATCTAAATAGCTTGTCCTCCTCCGGGGCTCAGGCTCTGGTAATGGGATCCTTCACTGTCAATGGAGCGGAACTTTCGGTCGAATGCAGACTTTACGACATTAGTTTGCAAAGACTGGATCTCGGGAAAAAGTTCACCGGTTCGGTATCGGATCATCGCTACATAATGCATATGTTTGATGACAGAATTCTAGAGAGACTTACGAACTTACCAGGCAGCTTCACCACCAAGATAGCCTTTGTAGACGACTCAAAAACCAGAGAAATATTTTCCATGGATTACGATGGGTTTAATCTTCGCCAGCTTACGGCCACGGGAACGATCAATCTTTTTCCCGATTGGGCTCCTGACGCAAAAGGCCTTATCTTCACCTCATATATTAATAGAAATCCGGATCTTTGGTACGTAGGCGCCGACGGCAAACGGTTAATTCCTGTTTCAAGCCGGAAGGGATTAAACGCGGCGGGCCGTTTTTCCCCCGACGGCGCCAGCATAGCTCTGGCCTTAAGCGTTAAAGCTATACCTAAGATATTTATTATAAGTACTCAAGGAAACATAATAAAACAATTGACTAATGGTATGGGAAATGATATCTCACCTGCATGGTCGCCAGATGGAACGTACATAGCTTATGTTTCGGACCAGGCCGGGTCACCCCAGATTTATACGGTTCCGGCTACTGGAGGAGTCTCCCGGCGCATAACATTGTCGACCTCATATAACACTGACCCTCGCTGGTCGCCGAGGGGAGATCAAATAGCTTTTACGGCAAAAGTAGACGGTCGATTTCAAGTGTGTGTGATAAAGCCTGATGGAAGCGATTTTAAGGTTCTTACCAGTAAAGGTTCAAACCAGAACCCATCGTGGGCGCCGGATGGACGGATGATCACATTTTGTTCCAACAGGGATGGGACTAAACGGATATTTGTGATGGATGCCAAAGGCACAGTTCAGGTTCCCGTTTCCCCTATACCTGGACGTAGCCCTGCATGGTCTCCGAGGCTGAAATGAATTGGCCCTGGAGGAAGGAGATATAGAGTTATGAATAGCCGCCACCTGATGATATGTTTCACCGCCTTGATGTTCTTAGTCGTTTTTGCTGGAGGGTGCGCGAAGAAAATAGTCAAACCTAATGGAATGCCCTCTCCCGGGCTCGGAATGGGTGGACCAGGAGCCGTAGCTGAAGGGGAACTCCAAGGTGTTCAAGCAAGTTTGAAAACGGTATACTTTGATTTTGACAATTACTCTCTGAGCCAGGAAGCTCAAACGGCAATAGATTACAATGCTGAAGTCCTCAAACGTTATCCGAACCTTATGGTCGTAGTCGAAGGCCATTGCGATGAACGGGGGACTGCGGAATATAACCTCGCTCTTGGTGAGCGCCGAGCTGGTTCGGTTGCGGACCGTCTTGCTGCATTGGGAATTCCTTCAAGCAGGATGAACACGGTTTCCTTTGGCTCTGAATTACCGGTTGACCCGAACCATAATGAAGAGGCTTGGGCCAAGAATAGGCGATCATATTTACGGGTTTCAAAATGATAGAACAGTAAATGACCGACAGATCCCCCCGGTCACAAATAGGGAATAGAATGTCAAAGATTTCCCTAGTGATAACCTTTTTTTTTGCTGTAATCTGTGGTGGTTGTCTAACCAGGACTACCAATCCAACCTTACCATCTGTAAGACCCTCTAGCTCTTCAATGACTCAGGACTCAAGTTTGGCTGGAACCACTTCCAAGATCCAGGATCTGGAAGCTGAAATTAGAAGAATTCGTGACTCACTTGAGAGACTTGAGCATTCTGCGGGAGAACGTTCAGTAAAAGAACTTCAAGATAGAATTAGCCAAATCGAAAAACAATTGGGCGCTGATGGACAAAAGACCATGTCCGGAAGCGAAGGTGGTTCGAGAACTAGCGCAACTTCGCAGACCCCGGATGTGAGTGGAAAACCTGACGCGGCCACAGCGAAAAAACAGTTGGCCGCGACTGCTGCTCTAGGCCAGAGCGATGAACTGACTGAAGTTCGCAACATCCCGCTGACTCAAGACGAAAAGGCATACCGGACAGCTTATTCTACATTCAAGAATGGGTCCCTTGAAAGCGCGGTAGGTCAATTTGAAGATTTTCTCAAGAAAAATCCCAAAAGTAAGTTTGCCCCCAATGCGGTGTATTGGATAGGAGAGGCCAGGTTGGAACAGGGTCGTTTTGAGGAGGCGGTATTGCTATTTGACAGGGTAATTAAGGAATATCCCGGCTCCAAGAAGGAACTGAGCGCTCAATTCAAACAGGGTCAGTCTTTTGATAAAATGGGGGACACCAAATCCGCTAAAATCATTTTCCAAAAGATAGTCAAGAACCATCCTCACACAACACACGGCAGACTTGCCGCCGCTAGGCTCAAATCTATCGGTTTATCAGCCGAATAAGACTATTTGATCCTCCATTTTAATTTCCTGGCGCCAATTTTATGAAAGTTGTCGGTCGTTCAGCTACTAACCCTTACCGGGGCGCACTCGGTTATTGATAAGTTTGCGGCGCCATCTGCTGTTGAGGATACTGCGGTAAACCAGGCTGAGGCTGGTATGTTTGCTGCGGATTCTGGTATAACTGTTGCTGAGGCGGCTGATATGTTTGTTGCTGAGGCTGCCCATAACCATATTGCGTCTGCTGTTGTGGCATAGCCTGAGGTTGATATTGAGGCTGATATTGGGGTTGTCCATACTGGTAAGGAGATCCGGATTGTGAAGGTGGGTAATAGTTGATTGTCGGCTGGGGAGGTTGGGTTGTTTGAGGGGCCTGTTGTCCCGGAGCCTGCCCTGGTTGTTGCGTTCCCGAATAGTACGGGTTGAATTGATAAACAGGATTTCCCGACCACCAAGCCCGTAAATCACCGACCGCAGAATTGTCTATCGCATCTCTGCTCGAGGAACCTGAAAACAGGTAGTCTAGAAATGCAAAGCTATTTGATGAGGCGCAGAGAGACACTAAAAACACAAGGCCAAAAAGGACTCTTTTCATTTGAGGAGATCTCCGTTCAATGCGGTATTAAGCATACCCAGTATACAGCTTTGACAGTAATCGGTCAAGAATTCAAACAGGATATGCCTGAACCCTATACTATTTTGCAATTATTGAATAGGAAAAATGAGATCGCTTGGCGAAGTAAAAATGAGGATTCTAATCCAATTTGAGCTTTGTAAGTCGGTTAGAGCCCTTGGTTACGAGAGGCCCTTTGAGGCAGGATATCCTGTCCTGAAGCAGCGCCGCAAATCTTGGCTCCAACGGGGAAGGAACAGACCTGAGGCTTTTTACCATGGTAACCTTAAGCGGATCCACGTGTTTCTTGTTAACGAGTAATTGAAAATCGAGATGCGGCCCGGTTGCGATACCAGTCATTCCTACGAGTCCGATCCTCTGTCGCTGTTTAACCCTTTGCCCCTTGCCGACAAAAAATCTCTGCAGGTGACCGTAACGGCTTTCAAATCCGTTATCGTGTTTGACACAAACATAATTTCCATAACCGTTATTCCAACCGGCGTAGGTCACAATTCCTCCTGAAACAGCCCAAACAGGTGTGCCCTGGGCGGCTCCGTAGTCCACGCCATTGTGCTTGCGCCAGATCTTGAGAACCGGATGAAGACGATATCCATACTTTGAGGTAACTTTAATAACGCTCAATGGAGATCGAAGAAAGTTTTTCTTAAGTTCTATCCCTTTTTCGTCATAATACTCATTGTTAAAAAGAATTGCAGTCTTAGGCCCAGTCTTTTTACCCTCATAAACGGCCCCCATCACACGGCCATAACCGGAAGGGCGGTCATCAGCGTAACGTCGCTCAAAAAGGACCCTCAAGGTGTCGCCTTTGGAGGACTCAGAATGGAAATCAATGTCCCATTTGAAGACGTTAGCCAACTTGAGCGCCAACTCTATGCCCTCACCAGCGTTAGTAATAGATTCTGAGAGGCCACCATTCATCTCAAAACATGCGACTTCTGTCTTGAAATCCAGAACAACTTCTTCCTTCCATGAATTTATTGAGCGGTCTTCTCTAGCAGAATGA
>JAZDKD010000414.1:0-4216 GCA_043803345.1 Pseudomonadota bacterium | reverse complement strand
AGCGTATTAGTAATTTGAAAAGTATAATCATATTCAACATATATGTCAAATTCCTTCAAAAGCTATTGACCGGATTAAAACTTTCTGCTATATTTCAGTAACTGTCTAATAACGGACTAATAAACTTACTAATCACTGGTTAGCTGGTAGAAAGACGAAAAGCAAGGGCGTGATGGGTTGAAATCAGCGCGGAGGTAAGAGGCATCGTCGGAGTATTGTGTTTCATATGTTTAAGTTTGACAACCCTTATCGCGGGATAGACAGGCTGTAAGGGGCTTGAGTCGCTGTCGATGAGAATGCGAAAGGAGGTTTTGCAACAAGATGAGATACCCAGGCCTTTGGAAACAAAGCATCAGTTTTTTGTGCATTTTAGTGATTGGTGGCTGTGCTACGTTCCGATTTGCGCCGCCCCCGCCAAGTATTTATACACAGCAAACCTATACCCCCGAAGAGTACAAAGCTGACCTTGCCCTTTATCAAGGAGCCAACGCTACAGTGGCAGAGAAAACAAAATTTCGGGACAAGATCGTTTATTCGACAGCCAGTGAAATAGACAAAAACTACAGAGAATTTAAGAATTCTTTCTTTGGTGAACACGCCGCGACGGAAACTATGCTGGATATTACACAGATAGGACTGGGTACTGCCGGGACTATTGCCGGCGGACTGTCGACAGTGAACTTGCTTGCAGCCATATCGACCGGCCTTGCCGGTTCGCGGTTATCGTTCAACAAGAATTTCTTTAAGGAGAAGAGCCCTGACCTTCTTCTGTCTCGGATGGATGCGCTTCGAGCCGAGCAGTGGTCGCAGATTGATCTGAAACTCAAGAAGGATGATTCTGCCTATTCTCTGTACGAGGCAGAACGGGACGTATTCGCATATTTTGAGAAAGGCTCCCTTCAGGCTGCATTTCAGAACATTATTGCCGAATCGGGCGCAGCGCAACAAAAAGCCGACAACGAAATCAAGAAACAGATTCGGGCCAAGTACGGCGAATCTTTGGGACCCCTTGCCCCGGCGTCGGACCTCGCAGAGGTTGACGGGTTGTATGAGGCATTTCTTAAGCTGACGGCCCCCGAGAAAACAAGCCGGGCAAAGAAGATTCTCGAGGAATTTAGGAAGTTGCAGCCGGGTACTCCTATCAATTCCGGCGCGGCCGTCAAGTCTGATGTGGATGATGTGAAATACCTCTACAGTGTTGCCATCCAGGAAGACTTTTCTGAATTGCGTAAGGCCCTCGTATCGGCATTCAAAGTGGCGGCGAAGCCATAAGAACAATCAAGGAGGATGAGCCATGTCTATTGCCCTGACATCAGATGCGTCTCTCGACTTTGTTACACTCCAAAATAGAATCAAAAACGAGGAATCGAAGGTATTTGTGCGACTTACGGGTTTGACCGGAAAGACGGAAGGCGGTGTTTCGTTCAATGCGCACGTCTACGAGTCGGTGGACGATAATGGACTGCCTTTCTCCAAGCTGTTCATCGTGACGGGGGGCGGGAGCGCCGATGATGATCCGACTGTGGTGACGTGGCTCGCCCAAAATCCTGGTCAGAAAATTGTTTGCGAGAATCAGGTATACGTCAGCGGTTCCCTAGTGAACATCGCAGTAGTCGGCAAGCCGCAATAGCAGTCATGGTCCCTGTCAGAAAGTGAGCGAACGGGGACATAGGGAACAACGTGATTCAGCCAATCTCCCGGAAACCGGGCTCTGGCTGATCCCGGCGTTAGGCGCAGATAGAGGGTGTCTGAGTAGCGTCCTATTTCTACTGATATGGGAAAGCAGAAGAACTTAGAGATCAAACGACTGATATTGGCTAAAATGCTCTACCTTCACGGGTGTAGCCATGCGTCCCACAAGGATACGGTGAGCAGGATGCTCACTATCCACCACTTTGACAATGCCATTGAACTCGCTCTTCGATGTATAGCAACTCAACAAGGAATCCAGCCAGACAAGAAACAACTTTACTTCGAGGATCTTCTAGAGCGAATAAGAAACGTGCCGCTAAAGGAACAGATGAAGGGTCTGCATAGAGTTAGGAATGCCGTGCAGCATCAGGGGGATATCCCCTCAACAGAGGTTGTTACCAAATACAGAGGCTATGCTGAAGACTTCTTGAGGACGATCTGTAGGGATGAATTTGGCGTGCCTTACGAGGAACTTTTCCTCTCCACGCTGATTGGGAAAGAGAATCTGAAAAAGCAGATGCTGGAGGCTGAGGAAGCTTTTGGTAGAGGGGAGTTCAAGGTGTGTATAGAGCTATGCGATGAGGCCCTTATGTTGGCAACATTCGATGAAGCGGGCATTTTTCAGACCGCTGGGATACTAACAGGATACTGGGGAGCGTCCGAAGAACTTAGATTGGTTCTGGGGCAGGAGTATCCAGAGAAGTACAAGGACAAGGATTATTTCGAACTTGTCAGGGAACTGCGCGGAGCGATTCTGCAATTGGGACAGGCGACGACGGGTATGCAATTTCTCGATGAACACAGGATGGACTTTCTGAAGCACAGGCAAATTGTGGAAAACTTGGGAGATATTTCTGACGAAGAACTCAAAAATAAGGCCCAGTTTTCCTTGAACTTTGTGACGAGTCTCATACTAAAATGGCAGGAGGAAGGGGTATTGGATTAAAGGCTGCGCCTAACAAATCACTCCAGCGGATGGCTTACAGCCACCGCTGATTTTTGTCGCAAGAAGACGCGAAACCGCTCCGCGCGCTGATTCGCGCGTCGCGAACAAGTCGTTCGAGCGGAAATGGCCTGCGCTCCCAGACCTCACGGTCTTCCGCTCCGGCCATTCCGCTCAACTCGGCGTTAGCCGAAATAAGGAGGTGTTATCGTAGTATGACCCGATTCTTTCAAGAAGGGAATGCACAATGGCGAGGGATACAGGATCTGCCAAACAATCTGTTTGTCTGTGGATTCTGTAACATAAAAGTCTCATCGGTAAAAGGGTATAGACTAGGCCATCACGGTGATGGAAGTGGGCCGCAAATAGGTGCGATTTATGTTTGCCCTAATTGCGGCGGCGCATCTTTTTTCGCACCGAATAAGCAACAATTTCCTTCCCCCGCCTTAGGTAGCCCTGTTCAGCATGTTCCGCCAGAATTGAATACGTTGTATGAGGAAGCAAGGCGGTGTACAAGCCAAAACTGCTATACGGCTGCGGTCTTACTTTGCCGAAAAATGTTGATGAATATCGCCGTAGAGCAAGGAGCCCTCGAAGGTCTAAAATTCATAGAATATGTCAATTTTCTTTCAGATAAAGGCTATATTCCTCCGAATGGCAAACATTGGGTGGACCACATACGAAAGAAAGGCAATGAGGCTACGCATGAGATTGCCTTAATGGCTGAAACAGATGCCAAGGATTTGATCGGATTCATAGAAATGCTTTTACGTTTTCTCTATGAGTTTCCCAAAATGATTCCGGTACAACCTTAAGCGGCTAACTAGAGCAATACACCGGAGCGCCTACGGCGCCCGGTGATCTTCTTGGTTATATGGGAATGAATAAAATAAGGAGGCAAAAATGTCATTTCAAACACCGATATCCATAGCCAATGCAATTGAAGATATTGTCAATAATAGGCTTCTATTGCCAGCAATTCAAAGGGAGTTCATATGGACTAATACACAAATTGAATGGTTGTTTGATTCGATAATGCGTCATTATCCAATTAGTTCATTCCTTTTCTGGCAGGTTGAAGGGGATACTAAACACCAATACAAGTATTACAGTTTCTTACAACACTTTCGTGAACGATATCAAACACACAACGATGAGTTCGATACCAACGGGGTAAGTGATTTCATGGCAGTTTTGGACGGACAACAGAGACTGGCGTCAATATATATTGGGCTAAAAGGGAGTTATGCTTATAAGTTACCGCGAATTTGGTGGGACAATACAGAATACAGCATCCCTACGCGCCATCTTTATTTGAACATTATTGATAAATTGGCAGATGAAGAAGACGGCAGAATATATGATCTCCAATTCTTGACTAAAGACGAATACAATGCTGAAAAGGAAAAATGGTTCAAAGTCGGTGACATATTAAAGTTAAGAAACATATTCGAATTCAATAAATTTTTGGATAAGAACAACTATAAAGCAAATCAGTTTACCTATGAGGCACTCTCCAGACTACAAGAGTCAATTCATACGGATAGGAGTATTAACTATTTTCTTGAAAGAGAACAGAAT
>JAZDKD010000413.1:0-2160 GCA_043803345.1 Pseudomonadota bacterium | reverse complement strand
TGCATCACATGATTGCGCGAGGTATTGAGCGACGAAAGGTGTTTCTACAGTGGCTCTGAGCAAGTCGGTGGCCCGAGGAGCTGACATCGACAAGAAGGAAGGACTTGAACTCACTTAAGTTAATAAGTTAAGGGCGTCCCTTATGTTGCTGACAGCCTGCGGCCTCCGCTGTCAGGTGATTGTGGGCGTTGGGTGAGAAATGGCTGATTATCTAAAAAGGCTGATCTTTGAACTCCTCTTTCTGAGACGAGCCGCGCTTGCCGAAACGGAATGGTTTTCCGACAAAAAGCATAACTCGTTTCTTGTGCCTCAACTCGATCTACGGATTGGAGATGTACTAGATTGTTTTGAGAAATACCGTCGCCTCACTTATGACACACAGGGTATTCGGGACCACGGTATTGATGTCCTCCTGCGATACGATGTAGGTGAAAAAGACGAGAGCCAAATGAGATACATTGGTTTCCAAGTGAAATCTTACGACGACCTTTCCGAAAAAGGTTGGTTGACGAAATTGAAGGCACAGGTGCTTGACGCAGCCAACTATGTAACGATGGAAGATTTCTACATCATTGTGTGTACTGATGCGACAGAACATATTTCAAAGGTTCGCGACCTCCACGCGGAGCTTTCAAAGACCGAAGGTACCCATATAGTCAGGCCAGAGCACTCACTCAATTTCTATAGGCTCTCACCTCAACGAATTGGTGCTTACATAAAGGCGAAATTGAGTGAGGAAGACCAGGTTTACCGCGAAGCATTTGAGTTATTATCTGAGCTCACCCCACACCAATCCGCACTAGTAATTGAACTAGTTGTTTCACATTTCCTTGAAGGGCGAGGCTCTTGGAGGGCTCAGGAGCTTCGACAGCAAGATTTGATTCAATCTACGTACAGAGACCTGCCAAACCTCCCTATTGAATATTTCCTGGAAGACGAGGATGACGCTGAAGAGATCGTTCCCGAAGAAGACTTGGAATGTGCGTGGTTGAAAGATCTTGAATTCCTGCAATTAGGATTCATAGACTTGGATAGTAAAGCCGATATGGTGAAACTGAAATTCAATGAGGTAACCCCAGTTGCCGCCATTACGCTGGATGGATACGTGCGGTATGGGTATGAAGGGGTGGACCTAAGAAAGTATTTAATGGAGACTCTGATAGAGGATAAACTCAGAAGTGCTGAGGATTACATAGGCAAGACCCAAAAATAGATATCAAGTCACCTAACCCGGCTATCAACGCGGACGCTTCGCGATGCTCCGCGCCGGTTATGTGTAGCCGTTGGCCGAAAACAGGCATATGAAACAGACCAAGGTATTACTATTCTTAATATTCTTCTTACCTCTTGAGGTATTAGCCGGTTCACTGGGACAGATAGACACGATCCCCGTAAAGGACACAAATTACTATCCATGGATCACCTTCTTAATGAGTGGGCCGACAACATGCTTTGAAGGAAAGACAACATTAGATGCCCAGAGTAGGACTTACCGCGTAGTCGTTACAACGTCAGAAATATATAATCGGGTCTACATTGAGGAAATCACAAGCGGCGATGAGGGCTGTTGCGCAAAAATCGTGTCGGTTAGAGAGATCAATCTGGAACAGCTATACAGACGTTTTGGATCCCATGCTTTCAGCATGTTCGGCCGGGAGAGAATCCGTTCCAGCAGGAAAGCTTCACGGGACGGAGTTAGGTTAACAAGTTACTTGACAGCACTATACCTCGTCTGGTAGCCCCATTTTGGGTTGCCCTTTATATGTTCATATCTGGACTGAACCACGCCGTAATTTTCTGGCGCCGGTCCCGGCCCTGTCTGAGATCTTCCGAGCCAAATTCATGGCCCAAGCCCGCAAGGCCCTTCCGGATGTCACCTTTCCCGAAACAGTTTGGGAAAAGAAGTGGGTGGTTTTCTGTAAGCCAGTCATACAAGGACCGGAAAAGGTTCTCGAATATCTGGGACGCTACATTCATCGCATAGCCATTACGAATAACCGCATTCTGTCCGTGGCCGACGGCAAGGTCACTTTCCGATACAAAGACTCCCAGGCGGGCCGCTGGAGGACAATGACGCTTGAAGCTCTGGAGTTCATCCGCCGCTTCCTCCAACATGTACTTCCCGCCGGGTTCCACAAGGTGCGTTACCATGGAGGCTCT
>JAZDKD010000412.1:0-4281 GCA_043803345.1 Pseudomonadota bacterium | reverse complement strand
TGGCGTAAAGGATCTATAAAATGGTAAGAAGTCAAATCACCTGATACAAACTCGTCGATCTTTTTAGCGAGCATAGCGTCCTCCTCGGCAGGCATTTTACGTGAGCGCAAGGATCGTGTCAAATGTGCTCTAAGGCAATGTGCTGTAAGGCAATCAAAGAGACAAATTGTATTGTTCAACCTTCCAAATCTTCTTGGCCGCAGGAACAAATCCTATACCGTGTCCGTGTGACTTCAGGACCACGAGAAGGCCTCCGACGTATCAGCTTTTGATGCCGAGTGGCGCTGGGCTGTATTATTCTGAGGCGCCTCTGAAAGAATATTATGGGCGATTGTTTTATTGGGTGAAGGAGCAAATATACGGGCAGGGACGCCCGTCACTACCATGAATAAACGAAGAGAGAAATCCGAGCCGTCAAAAGTTACGCACATTGCCGACCATGGTAATAAATAGCGGGCTGGTTAGATCTCTCGTCGCAAGGCTCTGTCGAGATGACATGATGACACAATCCAAATATACGGGCAGGGACGCCCGTCGCCACCGATAAAACCAAAAAACAACGGCCAGATCACCATGGCAAAGACATTGAGAAAAGAAAGGCAATAAACCAGAGACAAACAGCCAAATCCACCCACGGCATAGCAAGGGTTCAGGATTCTGAACCCCTACGATATGAACGTTGGCCGCAAGGGCCAAAGGTGAATGGATTCAAGATCATGTGTCCCATAGCGCTGCTATGGTCTATTCTGACGCTGCCCTTCCAGGGCTGTGGGGGATGAGGTTTCTCTCGAAGGTTGAGGTGACGATCAGTCAGACTCCTTGTTGCTGACCGGTTCATGTTTTATCCGAATTTGTTTTGTCGCAGGCGGAAGATAGTTTTCAGAGGTTATAACACTTTTCCCTGTTTCTTCCTCCAGCTCCAAACGGGCTTTTTTAGCTATCTTTCCACCTTTCTTCCCTGCATCCGCATTTTCAACCATTCCGAAAGCATTCTCACTTTCGGCAATCTGCCTGGTGGAGAGTTCTGCGAGCGCAGTAAAAATGAGTTCCGCTTCGTTCATGTGGTCGCGCAGGTTCTGCGTTTTGAGGCCTTTTATATCTTTATGCTCTTTTACTGAGATGCCGCTCCATTCCTGGTGGATGATGTTGGTAAGAATGGCGTATTCTTCTTCTTTGGTTATTTCGTGGTCCTTCCAATAATCAGTGAGTTTATTACGGGTTTCCTGACCAAGCATCCGCTGTTGGATCCACTTTTCGCTTCTGCCCTGCTCACGCCAGTATTCACGGGCACGGTCGAGTGAGCGAGCGGGATCGCTCATGTCCTGCAATCGCTCGTATCCTACCTTTGCCAGCCATAATTTTATCGGTTCAGCCTTGGGACTGGGCACAGACTGAATAATTCGCAACAATGTTTCCGGATCAGCAACATCTGTCAGGTATTTCTTCCCGTCTGCGGCTTCCAGTTTCAGTCGGTTACATTTTGTAACCGACTCACTGCCTTCCTTTCCTAAACGGTTTTTCAAAACTTTCCAGTAGTTTCGAGCCGCCTGATAATCCGATTGCTGTATCAGGACCTGTAAAATATCAACCACAGAGAAATACCAGACTTCTGTATGTTCGTCGTAATGACGACGGATTTTATAGTTTTCGAAAACAGCTAATTTATTGTCAACCATTGATATGTATGCTCACTTACCAGTCTTCGAGCAGATCCGTAGTAACCCGAAAGTGGGTGAAAGACATGCCCGAAAACCGGGATGGAACAGCGGGACTACCCCTTGCAATCCAAATAGACGGGCAGGGACGCCCGTCACTACCAGTAAAGGCAAAAATGAAATGCAGACAGCCACCCACGGCATAGCACGGGTTCAGGATTCTGAACCACTACGGGAAATCTTAGAATTGACTCAAAGAGTGGGCGCTTAGTCAGTTCCAGGCAGTGGGAACAAATCCAATTCCATGTCCGTGTGACTTCAGGACCACGAGACGGCCGCCGATGTATCAGCTTCTGATGCCGAGTGGGGCAGGGCTATTTTATTCCGAGGTTGCGCTGAAGGAATATTATGGGCGATTGTTTTATTGGTTGAAGGAGCAATCCAAATTCCGATTGCACGGTAGGGGTTCAAGATTTTGAACCCGTAAGATTACGATAAAAACAAAAACCAAATACACGATCCAAATCACCCACGGCGATGTAGGGGCTCAAGATTTTGAGCCCATAAGATTATGAATAAAACAAAACAAAAACACGACACATATCCACCCACGGCACAGCCATGGGTTCAGGTTTCTGAACCCCTACGTGCATGTGTTGGCCGGAAGGGCCAAAGGTGAATGGGTTCCGGATTTATTACCCATAGCGCTGCTATGGTCTGGTGCGAATTGGTAACCGAAATAAGTTCTCACAGATAGTCCTTTAAGACTATGATTGGTAATTTGTTTATATTTTTCAGCTTTATGTCATTGGTTATAAAGGCGTCTGCTCCAACATCCAGCGCTGCGGCCAGTTGTAAGGCGTCAACGGTCTTAAGAAAAGAATAATGGCCTCTCAAATTGCCGGCAGTCTCTGCTATTGCTTCCGATATGTCGATCAAGGTAAGATTCTTGGCATGTTTGAGGAACTCAGCGAACTTCTGAGTAAGCGCTTTATCATTGAGCGCAATCGGTTTTGTCAAGACCTCGGCAAGGGTTAGGACTGAGGAATAGGCGATAAGGTTGCCTGACTGGCAGGCAGCCACAACTTCTCTTGCAAATGGCCCGAATTGAGGATGAGCTTGCAGGTAGTAAATAATAGGCGCTGTGTCAATGAATACGCTACCTATTCCAGCAAGTTCTTCGGACAGCGTCACATTCTGTCCTCTCTCATACTATTAACGTATTCCTGCGCATCCTCAGCATTCCAAAGATCTTTGCCGAGACCATAAAGATTTTTCCAGTCCAGTTCTTTTGTAAGAGAAAGCCCTGATTTTCGTAACTGCCTGGCAAGTTTTTCCATTAACCTCAACTGTTCGTCAGGTGAGAGGCTATTAATCTCTTTCTCAATTTCTGCAATTGTGCTCGACGATGGCATGGGACTCCCTAATCGATTTTATTTCAATATCATACTCGACAGGAATTTTTAAATCCACGATTTCCTGACATGTCATTTCTAACGGCGATGCATTGCCGACCAATGAATTGAATAGCGGGCTGGGAAGATCTCTCCCAAAGGTCGAGATGACATTGTTTGCGCTGTCGAAATGACAACGGCGCAAATCACCCCCGGTGTTACCGGGGTCTAACATATGTAACCCTTCCAGGGTTAAAGGGAAGTCACTCAAGATTGATCATGTAGGCCCCTCATGATGGGGCAAAGTTCATGAGCCCATGGTTCAACCGTGGGTACGATCGGGGCGTACCCATGTGTGCGCCCTGTATTTGATCTGAAGGGGAAAACAATGTCATTCTTCATCCGCCAATCTGTATGCCGTGGAAAGTAGCTCGGGAGTAATCCTGAACCCAAGCTCCAATAGCCTAGTGATCAAAGGCTTAACCTGGGATAAAATGCCACCTTTCTTCGCAAGTAGAATGGCGCCCCTTCACGATGTATCCAAACTCTTGCCGGATCATTGTCAGGCCCTTGATCCAATTCATGGGCTACGCCTTCAGGAATAACCAGATTGGGGCACATTCTTTCAAACAGGTACAGAGAGGATAGCTTGCCAAGAATAATAAGCGGCGATGAGTTCACCACCCACTTTCTATGCACGATTTACTGCCTCACAAAGCTCTTCGGCGTTTCCTGGAAAGGGGAAACCTGTAATCGAGTGAGGGCCTGCATAAAGCTCTCTAGACTAACGCCTGCAAGTTCCGCAGCCTTAGATTGCGTGACTAAACCAATTTCGAGCCACTTCACTGCGGCAGCTAATCGCATCTCTTTAACAAAATCCTCTGGGCGGCTACGGAGAGCTGAGAATGCGTCATCTGGAAGGTCTATTGTTATCTGGGTTGACATATTCAGATCCTTAAAAGCAAATGTAAATTCTGGCATGGCACGGCATGGGTCAAGATTTTAAGCCTCTACGACATGAATAAAAACAAGATGCAAATGCAAACAGCCTACCCAAGGGCATACGAAAACAAAAATCAACGGCCAGCCAAATCCACCCACGGCGTAGCAAGGGTTCAGGTTTCTGAACCCCTACGTGCATGTGTTGGACCGCAGGAGCGGCCCAAAGGGGAATGGGTTCCGGATTTATTATCCATAGCGCTGCTATGGTCTGGTGCGAATTGGTAACCGAA
>JAZDKD010000411.1:0-6017 GCA_043803345.1 Pseudomonadota bacterium | reverse complement strand
TTGAACGTGAGCCTCGCGACATAGAATCGTCGAGCATTATTCGTGAATGTGAAAAAGTTGGAAAAGGAATACCGGTACCCGGGCAAAAAGGTAAATTTGGGGTATGGCTTGATTCCCCTATGATTGACCTTCTGGAAGGCCCTGGAACAGTTGAACGTGAATTTCCAGCCAAATTCATCCTTTTCAAGCGCTACGGAATTGATATATCTCAACTTCCCATGTTGATTTACCCAACCTTGCATTATCAAAATGGCGGATTGGAATACAAATCTGACTGTTCAACTGAAATTCCAGGTTTTTTTGTCGCTGGAGAAGTTGGTGGAGGAGTTCACGGGGCTAATCGACTAATGGGCAATTCTCTTTTGGATATTTCGGTGTTTGGAAGACTGGCTGGACTGTCCGCCGGGTCGTTCGCAAAGGACAGAGGAGATATTGGCGGTCTTAGCGTTGAGCATGTGCGCCAATATCACAGGGAGATTGAAGCCGCCTGCGTAAAGACTGATAGGGTCTCGCCCATGATCTTGCCGGATTATACCAGTCCAGAAGTTAAAAAGCGTCAATGGACCACGAGATATTTGGGTTCCTTGAGATAAACTTTTATGAACGACACATCGACTAGACAGAGTTATTTCACCGCCTTATCAGATTTCCTGGTGAAACTGAGAGATCCATCGACTTATTGGAAACATCAGGCGCTATATTGGGGAGTTATGCTTATTACCCTGATAGCGTCCGGAGTTATTTTTGCGGTGTTGACCTTGTCGAGTGTCTTCGGTGGAGGCAATGTAACATTTTCCGCTAACGGTTCCCCTGGATCGGTCGTTTTCCGACATTACACGCATATGTGGTTCAAAGATGGAAAATATAAAAACTGCAAGACATGTCACGAGTCGATCTTTGCTACCCAACATTACGGAAGCTTTATTTTGAGAGCCCTGAAAGACTCGCCTCCGCTTAAAGTACATATTGGGAAAGAAGTTTCGACACTTTTTGTTCCCGGAACAATTGTTGAGGATGAAACGGCAAGAGTTGATTACAAAGTTCCCAGAGCTTGCGCTACTTGCGCGACAGGCGCGTGTCACGATGGAAAGGAATCATTTAGTCGCTTTGAGTGCTTGGGTTGTCATAAACCAAAATAGATTCAGATGTTGTGGAAGAGTCTACAAAACCAATGAAACCAGTTGAAACCAACATTAACGCAGAGATTGACAGTAAGAGTCCCGGCTCCCAATCTGCGGCAAAGACCAAGAGTTGGGCCATGGTTGTCGACCAGAGAAGATGTATCGGTTGCCATAGTTGCACTGTAGCCTGTAAGAGTGAAACGAATGTTCCCCTGGGTTATTGGCGGTCTTGGGTGAAAGGAATCCAGAAGGGGTCTTTCCCCTCTGTAAGCAATATGTTTCTCAGACGCCTGTGCAATCAATGTGACTCGCCTCCATGTGTTCAGGTCTGCCCTGTACAGGCTACAGTGAGAAGACCTGAAGACGGAATTGTGGTTATGTACTACGGCAAATGCATTGGTTGTGGCATGTGTATTTCAGCCTGTCCCTATGACGCCAGGTTTTTTAACCCCATTAGACACACCGCTGACAAATGCGATTTTTGCGCCTCCAGAATAGAAAATGGATTGCAACCCGCGTGCGTCGAGGCATGTTTGACGAAAGCTCTTTTATTCGGAGATTTGTTGGATCCATCGTCTGAAATCAGCCATGTCCTATCAACCGTTCCTACATCTGTAATAAAACCTGAACTGGGTACCAGACCCAAGGTCTATTATATTCAGGCGGATCATTCGTTGAAGGGAAGAATTTCGTTCTCGGACAATTTTGAAGAGGCCATCATAAATTATCGCAAAACTATTCCAAGTCCCGACGCAACTTACTGGAAAGATCAGGAACAGAAATAAACTTATGGACGCGACTGTTTTATACAACGTGCCTCATGACACTCCCTGGAAGATTTTTATTCCTCTTTATTTCTATTTTACGGGTCTTAGCGCAGGGTCATTTATACTCTCTACACTCTCCACGGTGTTCGGTATCAAGCGTTTCAAGCCTATGGCCCTGCCGGCGGCTATTATTTCATTCGCTCTTCTGCTGTTGGCTCCCGCATGTTTAATACTTGATCTTCATCAGCCTTTGCGGTTTTGGCATACGCTGGTTCCTGAATATTTCAATCCGACTTCAGCTCTGTCTTATGGTTCGTGGTTGCTTACCCTTTATCCGATAGCAAACCTTATTTACATTTATTTTATCTACGTTAAGGACGAACGAACAACGCGAATCCTTGGAACAATAACCGTGCCTCTTGCAATCTTTGTTCACGCTTACACCGGTTTTGCTTTTGCGCTTGTCAGGGCAAGGGCTTGGTGGCATTCGGCGTTAATGCCGGGATTCTTTTTAACATCCGCTCTTCTTTCCGGTATTGCTCTGTTGTTTATTGTCGCGTTGATCATGGATAGATTTCGTAAAGAAAAATTGGAACCTGAATTGTACAAAAGCCTTCGTCTTATGATGATAGGCATATTACTCACAGATCTCTTTTGGACTGGAAGTTTCTGGCTCACTCTTTTGGTTTCAAATGCTGACGGACATGCTTCCATACTTTTGGCCCTTCATGAAACATTTTATTTGTGGGGCGAAATAGTGGCTGGAATGCTTCTTCCGCTTGCAATACTGGTGTACCCAAGAACCGGCGGCAACAAAATGTGGCTGTCTTTCGCCTCAATATTGATTATTTGTGGTGTGTTTTTAATGAGATACTCGGTGGTTTTTATTGGGTTCGATATCCCATTAAGTTAAAGACCAAACACTAAGAAGTTGGCATGGTAAAGATATCTCGTCGAGATTTTGTTAGAATGGCTTCCCTGATGGGAGGAGTATCTCTTTTTGCAGGATGTTCGTGGTTTGATCAGGAAAAGGCGGTTCCTAAATTCATTAAGGGTGCCCCCGCTGTAGACCCGATAGAGACTATATTGGGGGTAGACACAAAATATACTGTCTGCGCTCTGTGTTCCGGAGGATGCGGAATTGGTTGCAGAATAGCTCAGGGAGCGCTGGTCAAAATAGGGGGCAACCCTTATCACCCGGTTTCAGCGGCTGAGCCTCTTGAATTTAACACCCCCTTTGAAAAAGCCGTACAGGTCGGCGCATCTGTTTGCGCTATTGGATCGAGCGGAATTCAATCACTGTATGATCCGTTTAGAATTTTGAAACCTTTGAAAAGATCAGGTCCCAGAGGATCTGGTAAATGGCTTGCAATAACATGGGAGCAGGCCATTCATGAAATAGTAGGAGGAGGCAACGTATTTGGTGAAGGAAAAGTTGAAGGGTTAAAAGATATTGGATCGTCCGGCTCAGGCCCTACTCTGTTGGCTGGCCGAACCGATTTGGGATCTCAACTTTTCTTGGAAATGTTCGTTTCAGCTTTCCCCGAGGCTGTTCTTGCCCGAACTGATGACGTCCTCTGGAACAATAAAGCCGTTGAGATAGCCAGATCTGTTTTTGGCGAGGAATCCGGGTTGTTGGACGCCAGTTACGAGACAACGCAGTTCTTGCTCGGTTTCGGATTTACTCCTTTGGACTCGGGTCAACCACTGGTTTCGATTGCTCGAAAATTGACTGATTCGCGTCTGAAGGCATCTTGCATGTCATGGATGGTGGTTGATCCGAGGACTTCTACTTCTTCATCCAAAGCCGACCACTGGGTCCCCATCGTTCCTGGAACCGACGCCAGATTGGCGTTGGCGATTGCTAAAGCTCTTTTTGAAAAAGACGCCAGTTCTTTGAAGCACGTAGACGATGAGTTGAAGAAGTTAGCTGATTCTTGGTCCATGCGGTCATTGGTTGAGCCATGCGGAATTGAAACCGGAATTGTATATCACATAGCGGACCTTATGGCTAAAGCTGGTGAGAGAGCTGCGTCTTTGTTCGGTCAGGGTATATTGCTACAACCTCAAGGCCAACTAACCGCAAGATTGATTTTGTCACTAAATTCTATGGTCGGATCTGTGCCGGGTTCCGGTGGATTGTTGTGTCAAAACGAAGCTTTGTTGAATCGATTGAGGGAATCGCTTATTGGATCAAGTCTCTCGAAAATCCAGAACCTTCCACTGCCGAATGAAAATAGGTCTGTGCTTTTGTGGAAGGCCGATCCTGTTTATCACTCACCGGAGGTAGCTGTTAAGACTTTTTCAGACAAAAAAGCCAACCCTCTCATTGTGGCTATCGATAACACCATAACTGAAACTGCCGCTTTAGCAGACTACATTCTTCCGGACACCACTTATCTGGAGAGATGGGACCTCTGCGCATTGCCTCCCTCGTGCGATAGGCTGGGTTGCGGTTTCAGATCTCCTGTAGTGGGAGGTTTTAGCTCTGAATCTGAAGACTATTTCCCAATATTGCCCGAAAACTTGATAATGGAAGACATTTTGATCAGACTTGGCGGTTCTTTAAGATTGTCTGAGTTTCGACCTGACAATAATGGGAAGCGTCTCAATTCCTGGGGGTTTTATAATAAGGTCTTCTCGGCCGCTGTAGATATTTTCGATCAGCAATCAACCATGAATCAGATGGATCGGAAAGCTCATCTTGTTAAAACCCTTCAGCGTGGAGGCATATTCCCTTCATCTAACAGTAAACACTCTAGTACCCAGCCCGATTTCTCGGGAGTGACTACATCAGGTGAGGCCATATCCCTGCCATCGCTCAATCATGTTTCAGAAGATGAATTGTTATTAGTTCAATACACCATGCCTTTTCATCGTTCCCCAAGGTCTGGAATCAATTCATGGCTTCTAGAAATCATACCCGAAAACAGGCTCGTCATGAATTGGTCTGACGCGGAAAGACGAAACATAAGGCAGGGAGATTTTGTAAATATTGAAAGCCCTGATGATAAGGTTTCATTCAAAATTAGGACTCAGCTAGTATCCGGCATCCGCCCTGGAGTCGTGGCAATGGCTAAAGGTTTCGGCTATAGGGGGTCTGGGGCCATCGCCAGCAGTATAGATGGGGTTTCCAATCGGGATAAAACTCGCGGGGCAGGATTAAACACTGAACTAATGGGAGGCGCATTCCCCTTAAAAGTTAAGGTGCAAAAAGCGTAACAGATAGTTTCACCCCTTTTTATTGATATCTTGATACCTTGAGTTGTTCGACATTATCGAACAAATTTCCTCCAATCTCAGATTGAATTCATTGAACAACCAAAAGTAAAACGTGTTATAATGTAATACATCATTTTTTAAATGTATCATTTTCATTTGACATGAGATATTATCTTTGTTACTAGATTTTCTCAGATTCTACGATGGGGTAGCTTATGTTCTCTTTAAAATTGAGAAAGTCTAGCGCTTCGGTGAAAATTCCCAATCATACGATGCTATACGGCATTGTCGTGGCTGCTCTGGGTTCATTCATAACTATGGGGGCGGCTATAAGACTCTATGAACTTAAGGAATTTTTTCCATTAAGACTTCCCGATCAATTTAATGAGTTTTTGTTGAATTATGTTCCTTTCATGTTTGGTGTCTTTATAACTACTGTGGCCGCCGGCGCTGGGATCATTGTTGGATTAAATTGGCTCTTTGGTGGTCTCAAACGGATTTTCAAACTGAAATTGATATTGCAGAATCCAAAAGAATTTTATCGACTTAATGATGTCACGGAGGGCCTCCGGGAAGGTAAGATAATAACTTATGAATCAGCTCCTTCCATGATGTTCTATTTTTTGGGAAAAATATGGTCCAACGCGAAGTACATATCCCAAATACCGGGACATATAATCAAATGGAACACAAGATTCATTTGGAAAGTAATAGCAGTAGGCATAGTAATTCATTTTCTCTTTAAGATCTTACAATCAGCTCCTGATTACTTGGCATCTCTGGGGCTGGGAACCAATTATTTGCTTCCATCGCCTTATCCTTTTTACAAACTGCTTTTGGTTGTGTGTCTATTAAAAATGTTCATTTCGTTCTTGTTGATCCCTCTCAAGAAACCTCAAGCAGCCAG
>JAZDKD010000410.1:0-2745 GCA_043803345.1 Pseudomonadota bacterium | reverse complement strand
GGATTGCACTGGATTCATCAATTACAAAAAGCTCAAGTTGAAGAATCTCTTTCACGGTCATACGCTTTCTGTCATACTCAGCCACTTGATCGGGCAGAAAATACATACCATCCCGCTCTGAAAATCGCTGAGCGAGCCCCTGGTAAAACTCCGCAGCTGACAGCGGCACTGCCACGCCGCGTTGAACGTGGAAGGCTACCATGCGGTCAAAGAGCAGGTAGTTCTGCCGCTCGGTGATGACCTCAGCCTGATCGTCCTTGGATACGAACACCGGTAGCTGTCTCAGATGCGTGCGGACAAAATCCCACATGCCGCCCTCGGTTCCAGCGGTGAGCTTGAAGCGTTCTTCTAAGCCCCCGTTGGATTTGTAGGCCGAAATAATGAGGTCTTGTTTGACTGCACCAGCAGAGGTAACCTGTTTGAAGCTTCCCTTCCCTTTGTCAAGGGTACGGACATCAGCAATGACAAACCCTGCATTTTGCAGAGCCTCTTGGATTACGTTCCATACACTGTTTTTAGAATTGTGAAATTCAATCGTCATCCATCGGTTGGGCTTCAAAACATGATGTCCTTCACGAAAGGATCTGGCCATTAGTTCTTGATATCCAAAAAGATCCTTTTTCTGCGTCTTGTTTATTATCGCTTCTTTACAAGTGTTCGTATTGACTCGAAGCCATGCTTCCCAAATGTAGTTGAGTTCGGAATACATCAAATTGGCCCCAAAAGGTGGATCAACAAAGATGTAGTCAACAGTATCATTGGGGATACCTCTCAAACTTGTGGCCGAGTTAGTGGCAACTATGCAACCGTTATTTCTTGACCCACTATTCACCAGAGCGCTCTTGACCCTTAAATCGAACCGCTCAAATACGTTTGTTTCCACCGATAGAGATGGGACATACAATGTGCCACGCAAGCTTGTTATCTGACCGCCTTTCTTTCCGAAGTAGTTAGACATGTGAAGCCGGTTTTCACGCCCACACCAAGGAAGTGTTGATGTAAACCAGAAGAGAAGAGCCCGCTCGTTTTCTGCCTCTTTCCTCAAAGCGGCTAATGCGATAAGGTTGCGACGTGGATAGAAGTGATGAACATGTGTAATTCCAGACGGATCGTTTCTGCGGCTCTCATCACCTTCAGGCATCCTAGCAGTTGGGTGCCAATTTTTAATTTCACTTCTTTCTATACGGGACAGAGTTTCGAGATCTGCATCATCCGGGTCTTTTTCATGCCGAGTCCCATTGTACGTATAGTTTATGAGAACGGGTTCTTGTTTGGTGACGCTTATCGTCTGCTTGAGAGCTGGATCAAAGACTATTTTCATTGCCTTGTCCAAACCGCGTCTCTTTAGAAGAACTTGACAACGTGGGCATTCAAAATCGTCGAGCACGCGTTCCTTGTCGAAGTTGACAGCAGCTTTCCAGAAGTTGATTTCACTTCCGCATTCCGGACAAAGAAATATATCCGACCAAACAACGAAATTAATCCTTGCTTTGAGCTGACGGTTGGAAGAGTGGTGCACTCGTTTGCGGGGATCACGTTCACCTGCAGGCCATCCGCAATGCTCTGTTTCATACATCCAATCATATTCTGATCGTACTCGATCAAGTATACTTCGGGCTGTCTTTTTCGCTGCACTTAGTGAAGAGATAGAGGTGAATGCCCCAGCCACATGAGTGGCAACCGGACTAAGATCTATGAGAAGACATCTCCTTTCGCCACCTTCGGATTTCTGGGAAGCGACCCCCGTCATTCCGGTACCACCGAAAAAGTCTAAGACAAGATCGCCAGGCTGAGTGAAATGACAGATATACCGTCTAATTGCCAGGTACGATACCTTTGTATGATATGCATGCGCATTATAGATTGCGTCGTTTTTCCCTTCGCTCACATCGGCGGCGAATGGTTCCCGCCGGTATTTATCCGTTTTGGAGTCGTAGGGCTTTCCATAGCACCGGATGAAATCCTCGATGAATGGGTTGGGACATGCTGTATAGTAAGGCGGATCTGAGAGTGCCAGGATGTCCTCATCTGAGCCGATTGGGAACCCCTCGATTTTCCGAAACCCTGGGTCTTTCAGTTTTTCTTTGAGCTTTTCCAAAAAATAGGCCCTGCGCGCCTCGTCGTTCTCAAAGGTCATCCCGAGGCATTCCACTGATTTTTTGGCCTTAGCTTCAAGTTCTTCTTGATAGGATTTCTCGAAGAGATTCACCTGACCGGAGGGGTCGCGGAATAATTCCTTTGTTTCCTTACTTGTACGTTGTTTACGTGCCATAGGTTGTTTCCTAATAGTGGATTCGCCTCGCTTAAACCACCCTACGTCTATTTTACTTTCCTACTTTACCCCTCACCCCCACCCTCTCCCCCAAGAGGCGAGGGAGAAATTTAGTATACTCCCCCGCAAGAACCGAGATGGCCTTTTAAATGCAAATTTCAATGTGGAGTTCGACTTAATTAAGTCCGCATTGGATCACATTCTATGCGAATTCTAATGCTGAGCATCTATCCTGGATGAACATTAAAAGTGACATTGGATGGCTCCTAATGGTTATTCCCCATGAGTAATGGAACAAAACTGGGACATTTTAATGTCAATTTAATGTCAACGGACATTAAGAAAGACATTAAAGTCTTTTTAATGTCCGTTTTAATGTCACGGACATTACTTGCGGATATTAAGCCGGTAGTGTGCATACTTTCCTCTTCCAGGCGGTTGGATATTTGAGTTCTCTTCCATTAACTCTTTCA
>JAZDKD010000409.1:0-2779 GCA_043803345.1 Pseudomonadota bacterium | reverse complement strand
ATTAGAGCTAATCGTCATAGATTGGGACCATTCCAAAGCCGCGAAGAGTTTCTGGATCGTGTTCCAACGCCTAAACGCATAGAGGATATTCTGTCTATCGCCGGGGCCTTCGAAGGTCTCGAAGATTACCAGTGGGAATTGTTACAGGATGCTTATAATGCTTGATAGAACCAAACACGAAATAAATGAGACTGACAAAACTCGGATCTACAGAGAAGCCATGTCGATGAGTGTCTTTTGCCATGCGCATCCGCTGACTTCCCTGAGGAATATTTTGAGAAAACAGAACGTGGTTACATCGAGTAATTTGCGCCGGATACCCAGTGGCGCAACAGTTAGAGTTTCAGGAATGCTGATTCTGGTTCACACGCCCCCGACCAAGTCCGGCAAAAGAGTTATGTTCCTGACGCTGGAAGATGAAATGGGGCTTTTTGAAGTGGTGGTATTCTCTAAGGCGCAAGATAGATTCGCCAGGATTATTTTGACCAGTGAGGTATTAACGCTTGAAGGAAGACTGCAACGTCAGGGACCCACAGGCAAGGCTATATCCATTATCATGGAGAAGGCGCTGGTTGGTCTTTGCGGGCCTCTGACGAAACTTTTGGGGTATGTGATGAAAATTCCCAGAATTCAGACATATTCCAGACCGCCCACTGAGAGTAGGGTTATTCCGGAATCCGAGGTGAGTGAATATCCAACGCAGTTGGCGTTGGGGTTTTGTGGGGCGGGAAAATCTTAAAGGCCATTGAAACTCATGTTGTTTCAGAGCGCATCCATGAATTAATGGATTTGTCAGCGTTTTGTGAAAGTGGTTTGAGCGTCTGCAATTTCGCTAAATGGCCTCCATGGCCGTTCAATGCTCATCTATGCCTCCATCATTCCAAGCGTCTAAAGAAAACACACTTCTCTGATCGATTCGAATAAACCCCCGGGATGTCTGATCTCCACAATATTGGTTTACCGATGGACTTCCTCTGTGCAACGGCGTCAAGTATTAGCCAGCGTGCCCCCATCAACGTAAATACTCTGGCCAGTGATAAATTTTGCGGCATCCGAACATAAGAATAATACTGAGCCAACTATATCATCAGTTTCGGCGAGCCTACCCTGAGGTACTCGTGCGATAAGTTGTCTTTCGATTTCAGGGTTTGCCCAAATCGGTTCACTGAAATGCGTGCGGGTCATTCCAGGCCCAACGGCGTTCACTAGAATATTAAGAGGGGCCCACTCACAAGCCATACACATGGTAAGCATTTTAAGCGCCGCCTTGCTTGCATGATAGGCGCCCATCATTATGCCCCCTCGCTCAGCGCCTACCGTGGTAATATTTACGATACGGCCTCCCCCTTGTTTCATCATGACCTTGGCGCATGCCCTGCCCAACAGAAAAACAGCCTTCACGTTGGTATCAAAAATCTTGTCAAAGCCATCCTCCCTAAGATCTAAAAGGGGCCGGAAAAAACTACGAGCGGCGTTATTGATCAATATGTCTATCCTGCCGAACTCGCTGACTGCTGTCTCCACTAATTCCTGGATGTCTTCATTTCGCGTCAGGTCGGTCACCTTGGCAATCGCTTGCCCCCCTCGAGAGGTAATATCCTTAGCAGTATCCTGAATTTCAGACTCGGTCCTGGCGGCAATAACAACCTTGCACCCAGCCTCTGCCAGACCGAACGCTATTGCACGTCCGATTCCCTTTCCGCCTCCGGTCACAATAGCTACTTTATCAGTTAAGTCTGGGAGATAATCCATGGGTTCGTCCTTCCGTGTAGATGGTAAGTAGAGATTTATCTGGCAATGCCGTTTAACGAGATGGCGTCATCCCGTGTACTGCCGGCAAAAATCGGCCATGAGAGAGGTTGCAGAATTTTTCCACTGGCATTTGCATGGTTCCCCGTGTAGCGAGTCAGTTTCCTGGCTGCGTTTTGATCCGCGGCTCCAGCATTGATGCAAATCGTTGACGGCTTATTCTAAGGTAATTTCGATCCCTTGAGAATATTTCAAATGTAACTGTGTCGTCATAACCGATATTTTTGAGGGAGTCCGCAACTCTTGAAAAATCCACAGTTCCCGTTCCTACTGGCAAGTGGTTATCCTCTTTACCGAAATTGTCGCTAACGTGAACATGGCCCAATTGGCCAGAGAACCTTGAAATCAACTCAAATATTCTTTTTCCACTGCCATTTTTGATGTTCGCATGCCCCGTGTCCAATGTTAACTTCAAGCTGGGAAATCGTTTGAAAATTTCCTCGAAATCGTCCGGCTGCACCAACATATGAGTCTTGGCGAACATGTTTTCGATGCACAGCATCAATTGAAGATCCTCGGCTTTTCTGACAATTGCGGAAAGGCTTTCTAAACCGTAATTTTTAGCTTGGTCGTAAACAAACATACCGAGTCCTGTGAAATAGGGAGGGTGTAAAACAACTTTCAAGGGACTAAACTCAGCGGCAACCTGGAGGGAGTCCAAAACTTCCTTGAGTGATGCAAACCGAATGCTCTCAGTGAGATCAGCGATACTTACGAAGGTTGGTAGATGACAAATCACTTCCATTCGACTCTCTTGCAGGGCATTCAAGAGCTCTTTCCGCTGTTGTTTCAGTAAGGAGTGGTGCGATTGAGGCGGATCCATAGCCAATTCAATATAATCAAAACCCAAGGCCGCAATCTCTTTCAATTCTTGAAGCACTGGCCTCACAGGAAAATTCATAGCCCCATATCGCATGTCGACCCCTTCACTTTGTTTTTCCTATAATATTCCTTTATATCTGTCGATCTC
>JAZDKD010000408.1:0-7607 GCA_043803345.1 Pseudomonadota bacterium | reverse complement strand
TTCCCTCAGGATCAACTCGCACAACGCCTCAGGAGACGCATGAGCAAGCAACATCAGCCGTTGTTCGGCGATTTCTCCATCATCGGAAACAGCCACAATGACAACTTCCGGCGCAAGATCAAACCTCGGGGCTATTTCGTCGCCCTTAAGCGGAATCAGTAGTCTTTTCATGTTTGTAAGCAAAGCCTCTTAATAATGTGGCTTACCGCGGCAAATCGGAGCGTCAGGGTACAATGGAATAATTTTTCATCTTTCTCCAAAGAGTGCTTCTTCCCAGACCAAGTAAGGTTGCGGCCTTTGCACGATTACCCCTGGATTTCACGAGAGCGTCCATTATCATTTGTCTTTCCACGTTTGCCCAGTCCCTGTTGGAGTTTTCTTGCGGCGTTTCGAGACCAATTGTCTCTTTTTGAATAATTGGCGCGGGTTCGATCTCGGCTTTCACCGGAACTGGAACGGCAGTTTTCAGGTAAGTGGGGAGATGTTCGGCACGTATTTGATCACCTTCGCATAAATTGACGGCGTACTCGACCATATTTCTAAGCTCTCTCACATTTCCCGGGAAAGTGTAATCCAGGAGGCCTTTCCGAGCCTTGTGACTTAGGCTTCTGATTTTCTTCCTGAACCTGGCGTTGAAGTGATGCAGAAAATGGTCGATTAGCATGTTTATGTCTTCGCCTCTTTGTGAAAGCGGCGGCAATTGCAAGCGAATGACATTGAGCCGGAACAGCAAATCTTCTCTGAATCGACCCTGGCGGGTCATGCCTTCCAGGTCCCTGTGAGTTGCGGCGATTACTCGCACATCCACATGGACTCCTCTGGATCCTCCCAGTGGATATATCACCTGATCGTCAAGAAACGACAGAAGCTTGACCTGGAGGTTCAGGGGGAGGTCACCAATCTCCGTAAGGTAAAGTGTGCCATTGTGCGCCAGTCTGAAACGGCCGGGTTTGTTCTCAATCGCTCCGGTAAAAGCCCCCTTCTGATGGCCAAACAACTCTGACTCGAGAAGGCTTTCCGGTAAAGCGCCACAGTTGACTTTGACGAAAGGGGATCGTGATCTCTGAGATGCCTTGTGTATGGCTTCGGCGACGAAATCTTTGCCCGTTCCGGTCTGACCGGTAATCAGGACCGATGAATCTGTCTGCGCTATTGCCGGCAGCAGCCTGAAGACTCTTTGCATTTCAGGGCTGTTTCCTATTAGATTCCCGAAAGAGAACCTGCCACCCGCTTCATCGGGTTTTTGAAGGTATCGCATATCCTCCACAGATTTTGTGTAACCGACAACTCGGCCTTTGTCTCCTATCAGGGCGGACGTTGTGACACGCACAGGAATTTTTTCCCTGTTTTTATTCAGGATGTTGGATTCCAGGCATATTGATCCACCTTGTGGGGTCAGGCCCCTTACAGGGCATCCGTCAAGGCAGAGGTTGGTTCTTAGTACGAAACAACACGGAATCCCAATGATTTCAGAATTGACAAAACCTGTGAGAGCTTCAAGGGCGCGGTTCATGAGCACCACTCTCAGGCGCCGGTCCACAACCAGGATGCCTATAGGCGCTTCGTTTATGAACTGGGAGAGCGCAATTGGCTGTTCCAGAAGCCCGTGCACCTTAGCCGATTGAGAATCTATCATTTTAGAAAATTTCCATGTGTCTTCGGTTCAGATTGATCTCACTATCAAAACCTGCAAATAATACCGCAACCTTGGAGTATAGGCAAACAGTGCCAAGAACAGTTCCAGGTTCGAGAAACAATGGTTCATAAATTTTCAGTATTTGAAGAAATTAATTGACACCCGGAGGCATGGTTCTATAATCAATTGATATGCTTCAAAAGGCGATTTTTTGAAATCAGTCACAATATAAAACTGTGTAACCAGCTCTTTGGCCCGCCCATTTATCGAGGCGTCCGCCATATGTACGTATTACCAATTGCGCTTTTCTCGGTCAGAGTCAAAATAAGTCCTCAAAGGAGTGTGCTGCGATGACTGGCAAGAAGAAGTGTACTGTTGTGTCTGTTGTCCTTTTGGCTTTTCTATTCATGGTTTCATCGGTTTTTGCCGATAAACCCATAATTATCGGGGCGCCTCTTTCCACCGCGTTCCTCTACGGCTGGGCCGCCGAAAGAGGTATCAAGCTTGCTGTGGATGAGATTAACGCTGCCGGTGGCGTCAAAGTAGGTAATGAAAAAAGGCCCTTTCAGGTGGATGTCATTGACACGCGTGATCTGGAGCCTGGAGTCCCCGTCAGTGAAGCGCTTCTGGCTGTCGAAAAACTCATTCTGGAGAAAAAGGCCGATTTTCTAATCGGTGGACCGGTAAGGTCCGAGGCCTCTCTGGCCGCGATGGCTCTGCTTGCCAAAAACAAGAAGATATCGATACTGACAACGGGGTCACTTTCACCCAAGTATCATGAAACAGTCGGAGAACAGCCTGACAAATTCAAATACTGTTTCAGAATTTCAGGTGAAGCCAAATGGATGGTGACAGGGGAACTGGTTCCATGTCTTGAGTACATAGGAAAAACCTTTGGCCTGGATCGTCTCTTCATTATGGTTCAGGACGTGGCTCACGCTAGAGCCGGCGGCCAGATACTGGCCAAAATCATGGATAAAAAAGGCTGGAAAGTTTTGGGAGAGCCTGTGGTTTATCCTACCGGCGCGACGGATTTCTCCATGGGGCTGCTCGACGCCAAAAAACAAAACGCCCAGGTTATCATCATCTGGATGGACATGCCCGAGTCCGCCATTCTTCTAAAGCAATGGCACGATATGAAAATCCCTGCTCTTCCTTTCGGCACTATCATCGCGGCGGCGGAACAGCCCGGGTTCTGGAAGGCGACTGAAGGGAAGGGCGAATTTGCCCTGGCAAACGTTGTAAACGCAGGAAACACGCCATGTGAAGCCACCCCCTGGACTATGAAGTTCGTAGACGCTTACCAAAAGAAATATGGTTTGGAACCTGAAGGGTACGGCACGTCATCAAGTTACATGGCTGTTTACGTTTTGAAAGACGCCATTGAGCGGGCAGGATCCCTTGATCCCGACAAGGTCGTTGACGCTTTGAAAAAGACCGATCTTGAAGGAGTTTATGGCCGAGTCAGGTTCGATCCTAAAACCAACCAGATCATTCCAAGTCTTGACCCTAAAGAAGGCGCTGTCGGAACCATCTTTCAGTGGCAGGCCGGTAAGAGGGTAGTGGTGTTTCCCCAGAGTATCGCCAAAGGGAATATACTTCTTCCCCCATGGATGAAAAAGGAATAGCCGATAGCTGACTAATTTAAGGGGCCGCTTTCCATTCAACCCCAATTGCGCATGACCAGGAGAGCGGCCTCTAGAGGCGTTTAATGGACATAATCATCTACGGGATTATCAACAGTGTGTCCCTGGCGCTCATGGCCGTTGGTTTTACTCTGGTTTATGGAGTAAGCCGATTACCCAATTTTGCCCACGGCGCTCTCTACATCTTAACAGGTTATCTTACCTGGTTGCTCATGTACAGAGTTGGGCTGAACTATTTTCTGGCGGCGGTGTTCGCTCTTGGTTTGACGGGGATTATCGGAGCGCTGATGTATCAGCTTGTGCTGATACGTGTTAGAGGAATGCCGATTTCCGAGATTATCGCCTCTTACGCTATTGGACTAGCCATCCTGGAAGGGTTGCGATGGGGTGGGCTTAAAGGCGGAACTTTCAGGTTACCCCCTTTCGTAGAAGGTAGCGTAGTAATCTTCGGAACTTCGGTGGATTTTCAGCGATTGTTTGTGGTGGTCCTCGGAGCAGTATTGATGGGAGGGCTCTGGCTATTTGTCAACAATACCAAGCTTGGTTTGGCCCTAAAAGGGATGGCTCAGGATGAACGGGCGGCCATGACCTTGGGGATAGATTCCGATCGCATGGCCGTTGTCGCGACAGCGATTGGATCCATGTTGGCAGGAGCGGCCGCGATCATTATACTGCCGCTGGGGAGCATAGTCGTGGAGTCTGGATACCAGGTTTTGATCATGGCCGTCGCCGTATGCATCGTCGGGGGGCTAGGAAGCTGGACTGGAGCCGTGTTCGCCGCATTCATAATTGGCTTTGCCCAAATAATCACGGTTGTTTTTTTGGGCGCCCATTTTCAGGTAGTGGTGGCTCTCTTGGCTATAGTTGTGACCCTAGTTTTACGACCGAGTGGATTGTTTGGAAGGCAAAAAGAGTTAGAGGAGCGAGTCTGACATGTTTGGCTCTAAAGGGGATCGTCGTAAAGAACGGCTGGATCGCGGAATCAAGGTAAGGTCTGACGGTGTCTACGCCATTTCGTCATGGCGGGAAATAACTTACCTGATAGCTCCTCGACTGCTTTTTATTTTATCGCTCGCGCTGGCTCCGATGGTTCTTGGGTTCGCTCCTTACTGGCAGAAGGTTGTCTCTATAATATGTGTGTATGCGCTGCTGGCAATAGGTTTCGATTTTCTGGCCAATTACGTGGGGCTTGTCTCACTGGGAGGCGGGTTCTATGTAGGAGTGGGCGCCTATGTTTCGGCGCTTCTTAACACTCATTATGGCCTTCCTCCATTTTTATGCGTTCCGATCGCAATGATTTTGGGAGCCGCAATCTGCACTGTTCTCTTTTTGCCATGTCTCCCTTTGAGGGGCGTCTATTTCGCAATAGTGAGCCTGATGTACCCCTTGCTGGCGGCCAGAATCATTGAGGCGCTGGACATTTTCGGCGGCACTGACGGGATACTGGGCGTTGATAATTTTTCTAACCCGTGGTTGGAACAGTATCTTTTGGTCCTAAGTGTCATCGTAATTGTTTTTACGCTCAGAAGACTCGTCGAGGAGGATGTTGGTCTTGTGTTCAGGGGAGTCAAAGACAATGACCAGGCTGTCAAAGCTTCGGGAATCAACATTACCGTCTACAAGGCGCTGGGTGTTTTCATAGCTTCTTCCCTGGGATGTCTTGGAGGAGCGTGTTTGACTCACATGTACATGTGGGCGGGGTTATCCCAGTTTGCCCTCGATTTCTCCATAATACCAATTGCCGCAACCGTGGTTGGTGGCGGTGGAACGCTTGTGGGCCCAGTCATAGGCTGCCTCATTCTTGTGCCGGTGTCGGAATTGCTCCGAGATTTCGGTTCGCTGAGAATCGCAGTTTATTCAGTAATACTGACGGCATTCATTGTTTTCAAATCTGAAGGCATAATGCCTTACGCCGCCAGAAAATATGAACAGTTTGAGAGATGGGTCGAGATCTGACCCAGTGTTGGTTACGACCGTCTATTTTTTGCCGTTTAGCGATAATGGCCTTTAATACGATTTTGCGATTAACGGGTAACTTGCGAATAACCTCATGACGCAGTCCTTTCAAGACGGGCGACGCGGAGCAATTAAATCTTCGTTCAGGAACGCCGTCATCGCATTGTGACAATCGTCCTCAGGCAAAATGGTATAAGGCCTCGCATGGAGTTGACCATGAGTTCAGAGCCGTTACTGTCAGTTCATAACATCACCAAGAAGTTTGGCGGGGTGCTCGCTCTGTCCGGTGTGAGTCTGGATGTGTTTCGAGGTGACATTGTCGGAATAATAGGCCCCAATGGGTCCGGGAAAACAACGCTGGTCAACGCCATTACCGGATTCATCAGGGCTGACACGGGAACGGTTCATTTCGACGGACGCAACATAACCAACTGGGAACCGCACAAAATAGCCGCAGAGGGACTTACGAGGACGTTTCAGGTCATGAGGCCGTACTTTAGTCTCCCAGCCTACAAGAACCTTATTGTGCCGCTTTTTTCGCCGAGGGCCAGAAAAACAGGAGGCTGGAGAGGCGGAGGCAAGATGGGCAGTCGAGACACGGTAGCTGTGGATATTCTCGAGGAGATAGGTTTTGAAAGAGACTCTTATGTGCCGTTCAAGACTGCGTCGTCACTGCCGACCGGATACCTTAAACGTCTGGAACTGGCCCGCTGCCTAGCCTTGAGACCCGACTTGATAATGTGTGACGAGGTTTTTTCCGGACTTAGCATGAGTGAGATGGCGAGTATGGTGCCTCTGATTGAAAAACTTCAGATGGAAGGCATAACTCTGGTAATGGTTGAACACAGGCTTAGGGAGCTTTTTAGATTGGCTGGAAAAGTTATTGTCCTGAATTTCGGATGCAAAATAGCAGATGGCGCCGCCGAAGAGGTAATGCAGTATCCGGAAGTCAAGGAAGCGTATTTTGGGTCAGAGGAGGTGTATGAATATGTTTGAAGCTGAAGGCCTCATGGTCTTCTACGAAAACATGCTGGCCCTGAACAATGTTAGCCTGAGTTGCGCGAAAGACCAGATAATCGGAGTGTTTGGAGCCAACAGCGCCGGCAAATCGACGCTTATGTATACCCTGTCAGGAATCATACTAGACATTCGGAAAAAAGAAGAAATGGCGGGAGGCGAACGTATCACTATCCGTGGCCAAATCCGCTTCAATGGTCGCGATATTATCTTCGACAAGCCCTCAAATAGAGCACGCTCCGGTATAATCCTGTGCCCCGAACGCCGCAGAATTTTTCCCGAGAGTACGGTTCTTGAGAACCTCAGGATCGGCGGATACCTTGCCAGTTCTTCACAGGCGAAGGAAACTCTTGATTACGTTCTGACAATTTTCCCGCCGCTCAAACGTATACTGAAAAGGCTAGGCGGCTTTTTGAGCGGCGGAGAGCAGCAAATGCTGGCCATTGGCAGGGCGCTCATGGCCCAACCGAAACTGTTGTTACTCGACGAGCCTCTCTTGGGTCTAAGTCCCGCGATTCAATACCTGCTTGCAAAGTCCATCAAGGAAATCCGGGATCAGCGTGGTATGTCGATCATTGTCTCGGAACAGTACGCCCGGCCAATTCTCCCTATTATTGATTACGGCTATATACTTGAAAATGGCGCCGCAGTTGTTGACGGTGGGAGACAGGAACTCATGGACAACCCAGACGTCAAGTCCGCATACTTCGGAACCTGATGAGGAATTCTCTTTATGAAACCCGAATATACATTCACTAGATTTGAGCAGGCGTGCGCCAAATATCCCAACAACACGGCTGTAATCTTCCTTGGCGACAAATTTACGTACCGGAATCTGAAGAACAAAGTTTACAGTTTTGCTACCGGCCTCAGCCGCATGGGAATTAAAAAGGGTGACAGGGTTTTACTTTATCTGTCCAATTCAATCCAGATGGTCATCGCTTACCTGGCGGTCCAGAAAATAGGGGCTGTGGTCGTTCTGGTGTCTCCGATTTACACATCTCATGAACTTGAATACATGATCAAAGATTCCCAGGCCAAAGTGGTCATCTGCCATGACACCAACTATGGATATGTGGTTGAGACAGTTAAATCTACAGGCCTCGAGAACATAATTTACACTAATTTGCTTGACTTGGTTTCTCTACCGAAAAGAGTGATCGCGACTCTTTTCGACAAAACGCCGCATGGAAACGTCAAAGGTGGACATGGGGCCATTCCGTTTTGTAAATTGCTCAAGAATGAACCAAACCCACCCGATGTAGAGATCGATCCAATCAAGGACCTTTCCTACATTCTGTACACCGGCGGCACCACGGGCTTTCCCAAAGGGGTTGCCGGAAATCATTGGG
>JAZDKD010000407.1:0-3599 GCA_043803345.1 Pseudomonadota bacterium | reverse complement strand
AGCCTCAGAGGATACTACTGGTTCTAAATGAGGCAGGAAGAATCGTCGGTAAAATCTCTCCGATGGATGTTGTGCAAGGATTAGAGCCCGGCTACGACAAAATCGATAGCCTCAAAACAACATCTCATTACCATTTGGGTCAGAAAACCCTGGATGACATGAAGGAACAGTTTCGTTTGTGGCAGAAACCACTTTCCGATATGTGCAAGAAGGCTTTCAGTGTGAAAATAGAAAACTATGTTAAGATACCCAACCCTGACCACATGGTCAATGCTGACGACAAGATGGATAATGCCTTTCATCTTTTTGTCGTGGGCCGTCATGATTCCCTTTTTGTAAGAGACGGACAAGAAATTGTGGGATTAGTAAGGTTTTCCGACGTTTACCGAAAGATTGCCCAAACCCTAAGAGAATGCCCTTTGGATATTGACTAACTGGCCTGTTCTTGTCGCATCATCCTCTGTCAAGTCAACTCAATTTTCTGGGCTGATCTTGTCAATAATTTCGTTCAAATTCTGAGATTTGCCACCAACATTTGAAATTCTTTGCATGAACACGTAGAGGACCGGGGTAAAAAATATCCCCAGAATAGTCGCTCCCAACATTCCAGCGAAAACGGCTGTCCCGAGGGCCTGCCTGCTTACGGCTCCTGCCCCCGTCGCCACAACCAGCGGAAGAACCCCGGTTATGAATGCAAAGGAGGTCATCAGAATAGGGCGAAAGCGCAGCTTGGAACTCTCAACCGCAGCATCGAGGACAGTATTCCCTTTGGAGCGCATTTCCCGGGCGAATTCGACAATAAGAATGGCATTTTTGGCTGAAAGTCCAACGAGGAGAACCAAACCGACCTGAGTATATATGTTATTGTCCATGTGACGAATCAGCAAGGCTATGACAGCCCCCAAAACAGCCATTGGAACTACAAGAACAACAGAGAACGGGTCAGCCCAACTTTCATATTGAGCCGCCAAAATTAAAAGGACCACCAATATCGCCAGACCAAATACAACGAAAGCCTGATTACCGGTTTTCTTCTCCTGGTAGGCCATCGCTGTCCACTCATAGCCAAACCCGACTGGCAGTCTGACTTTCGCTAGGCTTTCCATGCTGTCAAGCGCTTGGCCGCTACTGTAACCAATGGCGGGAGCGCCCATTACCTTAGCTGAGGCGTACAAGTTGTACCTGTCAACCTTTAATGGTCCCGCAGAATCCCTGACCGTGGCCATGGCGCCTAGAGGCAGCATCTTTCCTTCTTTATTCCGAACCTGTAACTTTAAAATGTCCTCCGGTTTGCTTCGAAAAGCGCTGTCAGCCTGGACCTTTACCTGCCATGTTCTTCCGAACTTGTTGAAATCATTTACATAAGCTGACCCAAGATACGCTGACATAGCGTCAAAGACGGTCTGAAGCGAAACCCCCAGATTGTGGACTTTTTCACGGTCCACATCCACGAACACATTCGGAACATTAGCCCGAAATGTTGAAAAGACATTTGTAAGGCTCGGCTGTTCATTTGCAGCCCTAGCAAGAAGGGAGCCGTAGTTTTGCAGGGCGTCCAGACCCAACCCGGACTTGTCTTGAAGTTGCAGTTCGAAACCTCCTCCAGTTCCCAGCCCAAAGATCGGTGGCAACGTGAAGGCAAAAACCATTCCGTCTTCAATCTTTTTGAACTTTGAGGTCAATTCTTCAATAATAGTTTCTCTGCTTCTGTCTGTATTCACACGATCATCCCATGGGGTCAAAGGAGCGAAAAAGGTCGCGAGGTTTGGGGCCGCTCCATCGATCATGGAATAACCGCCCAGGACACCATAGCTGGAGACGCCTTCCGTGCTGGACAAAATTGACCCAACTTTCCCAACAGTGGCCTCAGTTCTGTCAAGACTCGCTCCATCCGGCATCTGTATGTTCACCAGGATCAGACCGTCATCTTCAAGAGGCACAAAGCCGGTTGGAACTCTGATGAACCCAAGCGCAGTGAGCGCAACCAGTCCCGTGAAAAGGATCATCGCAAATCCGACCCGCCGGAGGCTGATCCTTACAATATTTGTGTAGGTCTGCGTAATTCTGTCGAATACCCTGTTGAACGCCCTGAAACAGATATTTTTGCGGCCATGACTTGATCGGAGAAGTAAAGCGCACAAAGCTGGACTGAGAGTTAAAGCGTTGATCGCTGAAAATAGAGTCGTGATAGCAATAGTCAGCGAAAACTGTCTATAGAGTTCACCCGTTATTCCTCCCATGAACGCCGCAGGCACAAATACCGCCATCAGTACCAGAGTGATGCCGATTATCGGACCTGTGACTTCTTCCATCGCTTTTATGGCGGCTTCTTTTGGACCAAGGGCCAACTGGCTCATGTTTCGCTCAACGTTTTCAACAACCACAATTGCGTCGTCAACTACTATACCTATCGCCAGGACCATGCCGAACAGCGTTACCATATTGATGGAAAAACCCAGCATCGCCATAACCGCAAAAGTTCCTATAAGTGAGACAGGGATGGTAATGGCTGGAATCAAAGTAGCACGCCAATCCTGGAGGAAAATAAAAACGACGATAAAGACAAGGATAAAAGCTTCAAATAATGTCTTGATAACCTCATGAATCGATAAACTGATAAAATGTGAGATTTCATAAATGGCCTTGGAGTCCAAACCCGGCGGAAATTCATGTTTCAGGCCATCCATTACTCTGTTGACGTCATCCGACACCTGCATGGCGTTCGATCCCGGAGATTGGTAAATAATCATTGTGGCAGCGGGTGTTCCGTTGAATATTGAAAACGTGTCATATGATTTGCCCCCCAATTCGACTCGTGCTATGTCCTTGACACGCGTAAGCCTGCCACCTTCGCCTGTCTTGACTATTATGTCTTCAAATTGGGTTTCATCGGAAAGTCTGCCCAATGTGTTGACATTTAACTGAAAATCCTGGCCCTTATTACTGGGGCGTTGTCCTATAGTGCCTGCCGCTACCTGAACGTTTTGCTGTTGCAATGCGTCTACCACATCATTGGTTGTGATACTTCGAGACTCCATTTTGTTGGGGTCCAGCCATAGACGCATGCCATAGTCTTTTTGTGGGAATACATCGACGTTCCCAACACCCCTTATTCGACTCAGTTCATCTTTTATCCTGAGGCTCACATAATTGGTAAGATACAGATCGTCATAGCGCCCATCCGGAGAATAAACACATATTACCGACACCAGAGCCGATGAAACCTTTTTGGTTGTTACTCCCTGGCGTTGAACTTCCTGAGGCAGCCTCGGAATGGCTGAGGCTACCCTGTTCTGAGTAAGAACCGTGGCCATATCAATATTCGTTCCAAGTTCGAACGTCACATTCAGAGTGTAGGAACCGTCCGCAGCGCTTGTGCTGGACATATAAAGCATGCCTTCAACGCCGTTAATTTCCTGCTCAATTGGAGAAGCCACTGTGTCGGCTATTACTTTAGGGTCAGCTCCAGGGAAAAAAGCCTTTACCTGGACGACCGGAGGCGTGATGTCCGGATATTGCGCGACAGGAAGGATGAATACACATGTAGTTCCTGCCAAAACGATCAAGAGCGAGATGACCGACGCGAAGATCGGCCGATG
>JAZDKD010000406.1:0-3462 GCA_043803345.1 Pseudomonadota bacterium | reverse complement strand
GGGATAGCGGACCAAAGAATCACATTCTTATCGGCGCTGAGCATTGGGGTACAGACGCTCCATGCACCGTATACGAAAAAAAACCTCTAACCAATCTGAAGGGAGAGGAAATTCCGGGTCTATATGTTGCTTGGATCCGACTTAACAATCCCAATCAGTATAACTCCTACACCACTGAGATGGTAAAGGGCGTCATCGCTGGATTTGCCGCTGCCAGTCTGGACAGAAGTGTGGTGGCTGCCGTTTTCACCGGAACGGGGGACAAGGCCTTTTGTACGGGTGGTAACACGAAAGAGTACGCCGAATACTATTCCATGCGTCCAAATGAATATGGTGATTATATGGACCTGTTCAACGGCATGGTGGACTCTATTCTTAACTGTAAGAAACCAACCATTTGTAGAGTTAACGGCATGAGAGTTGCTGGAGGTCAAGAGATAGGCATGGCCTGTGACATTGCCATTTCTAGCGATTTGGCTATATATGGACAGGCTGGGGTTCGCCACGGTTCCAGCCCTGATGGTGGCGCCACTGACTTTCTTCCATGGTACCTTTCCATGGAAGACGCCATGTGGAATTGCGTAAGTTGTGAGATGTGGAGCGCCTATAAGATGAAAGCCAAAAACCTCATCTCTAAGGCTATTCCTGTCCTAAAACAGGGTGACAAGTTCATCAGGAATCCTCTAATTATAACAGAAACGTATGTTAAAGATGGCGAAATAGTTTATGGTGAATTCAAGTCCGGGGACGAAGCCAGGGCTGGAAAAGAACTCTTGAAGGAGCTTCCAGTCGACTTCACCCTACTAGACAAGGAAGTAAGTCGAGTCATATGGAACTATGCCAATCTTTTTCCAGGTTGCTTAGCTAAGGCTATTGACGCCATCCGGGCAAAAAAGAAGTTCTTCTGGGATCAGGCTAAGCTTGCCAACAGACATTGGCTCATGGTCAACATGGGGTACGAGGCCTTCCTCGGTTTCAATGCTTTTAGTACCAAAAAGATTACAGGAACAGACGTAATTGACTTCATAAAATGGAGGCAATTGATTGCTGAAGGGGCCCCTGCTACAGCTGAGAATTTCGCGGAGGTTTTAGGAAAACCGAAGGCGTAATTGTTAATTCTTTGACTTACATGGCGGCGGCCCGCTTGATCCTGTTTCAGTGAGCCGTCGACCAAATAGCTCTATCTAAGGATCCTGTAAAATGGAATACCGTTTGATTAGGGTTGAGAAACTTTTTGAAGAATCAGTCATTAAAATCGTGCTGAACTCGCCAAAAGCCAATGTCCTGGAAGCAGCCATGCTGGGCGAAATATTGGCCGTGATCAAGGATCTGGGCTCCAGTAAGAATTTTAAGCTCATAGTTTTTGAAGGCAAGGGGAAGCATTTTTCTTTTGGAGCCAGTGTTCCAGAGCACACGAAAGACAAGGCGGCCATGATGCTCAAGTCTTTCCATGAGTTGTTCTATGGACTCGCTGACTTGGGGATCCCCTCCATGGCCGTAGTAAGAGGCCAGTGTCTGGGAGGCGGAATGGAATTGGCCCTGTTCTGTAATTTCATCGTGGCCGATTCGACGGCCTTTTTTGGCCAGCCAGAGATTGTGCTGGGTGTATTTCCGCCACCAGCTTCCGTAATGCTGCCTTTGAAAATAGGGCAAACATTCGCCGATGAAATAGCTCTCACCGGAAGGTCTGTAGACGCAAGAGAGGCCACCAAGATAGGACTTGTGAATCTTTTCTGTGAAGATGGTCAAGACGCATGGGAAGCCTCGTGCAAATGGATTGAGAAGTATATTCTTCCCAAGAGCGCATCTAGCCTGAGAATCGCCAATTTTGCTGTCAGAACTCAATTTTTTAGGGCTATTCGCGAAGACCTGCCTCGAATGGAAGGTCTCTATCTAAAGAACCTGATGGAAAGCTGCGACGCGAACGAGGGAATCCAGGCCTTTTTGGAAAAGAGAAAACCAAACTGGAAAAACGACTAGTTTTCGCTCAAAACTCACTTTGGGATCTTACTTAAGAGCTGTGACCACCTGATCCATGCGCTGAGGGTCAATTTTCGTGCTCATTCTATAACTGCCTCCCGTCGATTCATCCTGAAATCCGCTTGAACAGAGCCACCCCAGCGGAACTCATGGCAATAAGGATGGTCCCGATCATTAAAGAGGATCTCCACAAATATATTCGTCAACTCCGGCAGAAACCGCCTGCGGAACGTAGCGATCGTATCATGGTCAGGATGACTGTTGGCGCCGATGTAGCGGAAAGCCACGGAGTCATAAGTGCTGCGCTCCAGCTTTCGACTTGAAAAAACTCCCGTGGCGTACCCGTAAAAAAGAAGCGCCACTAGCATTTCCGGATTGTACGGCTGAGAACCACGCCCACCGTAGCATACCTTGTGGGGCTGGAGGTTGATTAGCTCCACAATTTCCACCACAAAACGGGCCAGGTGCTCCTCCCGCAACCAGTCCTGAATAGATGGTGGCAACAGGTAGAGACTTTCTCTATCAACTTCAACAAATGTTACCTTCATGATATATCCTCTTGAATAAGCATCTGATTTGTTAAAGAATATACCCCAGAATCGCTCCGCTATGCAAGAACAAAATGCTGTTAAATAATATAATATCAACATGTTGAGCGAATACGTCTATCTAAATATTGGTTAGTATCAGGTTAAGTCCGACAGGCTCTGGCCCAAAAAGATGGTCTTTTTTAAGGTGCAATAATTCGCCTCGTTGTTGACTTTATTAAGGGTAAGCCAACACTTCCCACAAACTTTGGGAAAAGGGTTGGTATTGTCCAGAAAGATTAGGTTTGTCATGTCGTTATATCAGTTTCTAGGTAAGAGGCCTTCAGTGGATCGCCGAGCCTTTGTTCATCCGCAAGCCGTGTTAATAGGGGATGTGAAAGTAGAGGTGGATTGCTATGTGGGTGCTGGGGCCGTACTGCGTGGTGACATTGGTTCTGTGAAAGTGGGGAAGGGTTCTAGTGTGCAGGAAAACTGCGTGGTACATTCTTTCCCTGGGCAGGCAGCCATTATTCATCCGGACGTTGTGATCGGTCATGGTTGTATCTTGCATGGGTGTGAGATATGTTCAACAGTGCTTATAGGAATGGGAGCGATCATAGCTGACGGAGCAAAAATCAATTCAAATTGTCTAGTAGCTGCCGGAAGCTTTGTACCGCTCGGATTGGAAATACCCTCAGGTAGTGTCGTAGTAGGCTCCCCAGGTAAAATTGTAAAATCCATCACAGAAGACCAACTCAAAGAAATAACTAGCGGACTCGAACTATATCAGGGCCTTACGCACCAATATCTTTGTTCTTTCAGCGAGATTCGCTTTCCTTAGAGACTCGATCTCGGGCATGAGCGCTGAGAAGGAAAGGTTTTTATATTAGCATGTTGGAACGATTCAGACAAGGACGATTCAAACTGAGTTGATTGTCTGGAAAGAATGATCCGG
>JAZDKD010000405.1:0-3031 GCA_043803345.1 Pseudomonadota bacterium | reverse complement strand
GGCTTCCAGTTGAGGTTTTCAAAGAAAGCGTCAATGTAGGCGGCGCGATTGGTTTGAAAGTCAAGCCAATACGCGTGTTCATACGTGTCGAGCGCGATCAAAGGAGACGCTCCCCAGATGGGGTAAGTATTTTGGGCGTCGCCCAAGTAGTTAAAGAGCTTCATGGTTTGCCAGTCATAGGCGAGCCATACCCAGCCGCGCGCTGAAAGTCCCGTAGCTTTCATATCTTTCATCCAAGTTTCAAACGAGCCGAAGTCGCGCTCGATAAGCTCCATAAGTTTTCCTTGGGGAGTGCCGCCCGCACCACCCAAGTGCCCAAAGTAGATTTCATGGTTTCTTACTCCGCCTAAGGCAAATGACAGTTCAACTTTAAGCTCGCGCAATTCCGAATAAGTCTGGTTGGCAGATGACAAATCCACGGCCTTCAGCTTTTCCATGATTTCATTGGTTTTTTTCACATAGCCTTCGTAGAGCTTATAATGCTCACTCATGGTTTTTTCTGAAATGCCTTTCAGCTTCTCAAGACCTTTAAACTTCCTGGCTTCGAATTGCCCGTTCATATTAATTTTCCTTTCATGAAAACCTCTTAAATAAGGCCGACTACCCTTATATTAAAGAGGTTTAACAATAAATGTATGTGGATAGTAGCAAGTAAAAAATTTTGCGTCAACGCAAATTATGCCATATTTTTTATTTGACTTGCACGTCCGGAAGTAGTATAGTGAAAATGCTTAAATATTTAAAATTTTTATTAATTAAGCTGTTTAATTGACCGCAATTTACCCCGTAGCAAAAAATGCTTTGTGGCACGCCACAGGGGTAACAGTGAAAACTGGTAACGAATTGAAAATATGGAGTTTTATCCTTCATATGAGTGTTCTTTCGGAGTTTACTGGTGAATGATTATTAGACCTTTAGAAGAAATTCGGCAATGTTCATGGGATTTTTTGCAACTTTTATTCAAACCAAATTCTTGCTGGTAGGGACGGATAGTAATATCCGCGCCTAAATTTCAACGCACCGGGGAAAGTTTGAAGGCACAATACTGAACTGAGGTGACCGGTTGGATTGACGAGAATATCCTGCAGATATCCTAATAAGTTCTAACACTGATAATATTGCGGCCAATCACAAGATTGGAGTTTTTGATTTATGACAGGATATTTAATTGTCTTAGCCGGATTAGCTGTCGGTTTGGTTATGGGATATTTTATCCGTAAGTTTCAGATTGGTAGTAAAGTCGATTCTATTGAAGCTAGGATTGCCAAGGCCTGGGAAGACGCCAAGACCAGAGAAAAAGAACTGCTGTTGGAAGCCAAAACCAAATCCTTGGAAATTATCGAGCAGGCCAAAAAAAGCGATCAGGAATTTCGCAGTCAGATTCTCAAAGTGGAAGAGAGACTTAATCGTAAGGAGATGGAACTGGAGCGTAAGCTTTCGGAATCAGAAAAAACTAAGGCCGAAATCCAGCATAAGCGAGAGGATATGGAAAAGATGCAGCAAGAACTGCAGCAGATTCGTCAAAGACAGTTGGAGCAGTTGCAGAAAATCAGCGGTCTTTCGATGGAAGATGCCAAAAGAGTATTGCTTGAGGCCACAGAAAAAGGGATGAGAGATGACCTTGCGCATTTGACGCGCAAACTGGTAGCCCAAACCCGTGAAGAGTCTGATAAAAAAGCCCGCGAGATTGTCGCCATGGCCATTCAGAAGTGCGCATCAGAAGTGACCAGCGAACAAACGACCACTACCGTGACCTTACCAAATGAAGAAATGAAGGGCCGGATCATCGGCAAGGAAGGACGGAATATTCGGACTTTTGAACAGATGCTGGGGGTCGAGGTGATTGTTGATGATACCCCAGATAGCGTGGTGATTTCAGGTTTTAACTCAGTTCGGAGATACATCGCAAAATTGGCGCTGGAGAAATTGATCACCGATGGACGCATCCATCCGGCCAGAATTGAGGAGGCCACGGAAAAAGCCAAACGCGAAGTCGCGGAGATGATCAAGGAGGCGGGTGAGGCCGCTGTGTATGAATTGGGGATCGCGAATTTTCCGCCCAAGCTGGTCCAGCTTATTGGCCGGCTGAAATTTCGGACCAGTTATGGACAGAATGTTTTGAAGCACTCCATCGAAATGGCCAAACTGTCCGCCCTCATCGCAGAAGAGCTCGGGGCTGATGTGGCTGTGGTTAAACAAGGCGCGCTTTTGCATGACATCGGGAAAGCGCTCGATCAGGATATGGAAGGCACTCACGTGGAGATTGGTAAGCAAATTGCCTTGAAATTTAATTTACCTGATAAGGTTATCAATGCCATCGAGTCCCATCACGGCGACGTGGAATACGCATCGGTGGAGGCGGCGATTGTGGATGCGGCTGATAATATATCAGGATCCCGTCCGGGAGCCAGACGAGACACTTATGAGCAATATATTCAGCGGCTGGAAGAGCTTGAGTCGATTGCCGTGGGTTATGAAGGAGTGGAAAAGGCCTATGCTATTCAGGCCGGCCGGGAAATCAGGGTTTTTGTCAAACCGGAAAAGATTGATGATTGGGCGGCCACCAAACTGGCCAAAGACATCAGCACAAAAATTGAGGAGCAACTGAAGTATCCGGGTGAAATTCGAGTCATGGTCATAAGAGAGACCAGGGTCGTGGAGTATGCCCGGTAGTGACACTTCGATCGGTTCTGTCGAAAAGTGCAGGGGATAATATTAAATAGAACAGATCGTTTGATAAAGTTATAATACTGAAGTCTACTTCCGAGGATGCAATATAGTTACATGTTTATAAAAAGAGTAAAGTTTATAAAGTTAATATACTTTATGAACTTTTGAACCTTCAATTTTAAGAACTAATTTCATGCTCAAAATTATTTTCTTTGGTGATGTGTGCGGCGAGCCGGGGCGGAAAGCTATCAAAAAAGCTCTCCCCGAGCTTTTGGATTTGGAAAAACCAGATTTGGTTTTGGCCAATGTTGAAAATATTGCCCATGGCAAGGGGGTGACTGTCAAGACGCTCGAGGAACTG
>JAZDKD010000404.1:0-4836 GCA_043803345.1 Pseudomonadota bacterium | reverse complement strand
TATCCTCGATAAAGCTATTTCAATTTCACCCTGAATGGTAGAAACGTTGGGCTGGAACTGCCATCCGTGATAATTGGAGCCATCGTATTCCACAATAGCCTTGAATTTGGGCATGGATTTTAATTGGTCGCCGATGTTTCGAAATTTAATCGGATGTAGATATCATTCTCAGAAAGTATTTGAGCAGTCTGTTGTCCTCAGTCAGTTCAGGATGGAATGAGGTCGCCAGGTATCTGTCCTGTCTTACAGCTACAATAGAGCCATCTTTCAATTTGCACATGACCTTAACCTCGGGACCAACCCTTGCAATTCTTGGCGCCCTTATAAAAACGCCTCTGAATAAACCTCCGTCCAAATCTTGAATTTCTAGGTTTTCTTCAAAACTGTCGATCTGGCGACCAAACGCGTTGCGTTCCACTGTCATGTCTATCAGACCCAAGATTGGTTGCTTCATTCCAACATCTTTGGCCATTAACACTAATCCACCACACGTCCCCCAGATTGACTCGGATTTGGCGAATTCTAGAATCGGGCTTACAAGGCGATAATCAGTCGCCAGTTTCCCAATGGTAGTGCTCTCTCCCCCTGGAATGATCAAGCCGTCAAGTCCGTCGAGATGTGACGGCAGCCTGACTTCTGTGACCCTTACACCCAATTTCCGGAGGCAAATACTGTGTTCTTCGAAATCTCCCTGTAAAGCAAGGACTCCAATATTCATAAAACACTCACCATCCTCGAACGGCAAGCCTTTCACCTTCAGCCAACTGTGTGACGCCTATACCTACCATTGCCTCACCGAGCCCCTTGCTAACTTCAGCCAGTATTTTAGGATCGTTGTAATGAGTTACAGCCTTGACTATGGCCTTTGCCCTGGCAGATGGGTTTCCACTCTTGAAAATGCCGGAACCGACAAATACGCCATCAACGCCTAATTGCATCATCAATGCGGCGTCAGCGGGAGTTGCGACACCGCCAGCGGCAAAATTTACCACTGGCATTTTTCCTTTTTGCGCAGTCTCTTTAACCAGTTCTAGCGGCGCGCCGATTTCCTTTGCAAATGCCGCAAGCTCATCTTCCCTCATGCCACTTATTCTACGGATTTCTCCGATTACTGAACGTGCGTGTCTGACTGCTTCAACCACGTCGCCAGTTCCAGCCTCGCCCTTGGTCCTTATCATGGCGGCCCCCTCGGCTATTCTCCGTAAAGCCTCCCCAAGATTTCGGCAGCCGCAAACGAATGGCACATTGAACTTGGTCTTGTCGATGTGATTCTGTTCATCCGCAGGAGTTAGAACTTCACTCTCATCTATATAGTCGACACCTATAGCCTCTAGAATCTGAGCCTCCACAAAATGACCTATGCGGCATTTGGCCATTACTGGTATCGTGACAGACTGCATAATTTTACCAATCAATTCCGGATCGCTCATCCGAGCCACTCCACCATGAACCCTGATGTCAGCGGGAACTCTCTCCAGCGCCATAACGGCGCATGCTCCGGCATCCTCGGCTATTCGGGCGTGTTCAGGCGTGACCACATCCATAATTACACCGCCCTTTAGCATTTGAGCGTGTCCACGTTTAACTGTTTCTGTACCTTTTTCCATGTATTTTCTCCAACTAACAAACAATCATGCGAAGCGCTTTATCGTTTGGAAACAAAACTACTTTTATACAATAGGACCTTCACCAAAATGCGTCAGTCCGGCTGACGCGCTTACATTGTCAAGTCTTGGCCAGTGAAATTCATTGAGCTTCTATTTCTGATCCTGAATCTTCTTTATTTCACCTTCGATGAAACTCTTGAAAGAACCATCCACGGCCATGAGAGTTTCCCATTCTTCAGCCAGATTTGAAGGCTTGATTTTGCATATCCAACCCTCTCCATGGGGGTCTGAATTGATCTTTTCGGGTTCATCTTCCAGGGTTGTGTTAACCTCAAGCACTTCACCAGACACCACGGCATAAATTCTTCCGACCCATTTACCCGATTCTATGGATCCGTACGGTTTACCCTGGGTAAGCGTGTCACCCTCTTCCGGTAAATCCACAAAAGTGATTTCTCCAGCCTGCTTGGAGATAAATTCGCCAGCGCCTGTAATCACTGCGGCGCCATCGAGTTTGGCCCAATAATGGTTAGTCTCAAACTTCAGATCATCCGGGAAAAAGTAACCTTCAAATTCCATTTTGATCTCCTAATGCTAACAAACGCGAATTTTACCCGATGAGAATGGGCGAATGACTTAGTTAACCAATTCAAAAACTCAGCCTTCAACAATTTCTAAGAGTTGTTTTGGCTTAACTCGATTAAGTTTAAAACCTAACTGTTCAGATGCCATGCCAAGGGCAAGTCCTAAAACTTGAGGATAGTAAACTACTGGCGTCTTAAGGTCAAGACCGGTTGATTTGGCGATTTTCTTCTGTTGTCCCTCGTACATAACGTTGCAAAAAGGACACACAAGTACCAACGCATGGGCTCCCGACTCTGAAACTTCCTGCAGCTTTCGAACCGCCATTGCGTTGGCCACTTCTTCCGACATGCCCAATAATCCTCCACCGCAACAATCCAGAAGCGACTCGTAGTTTAACACTTTTGCGCCAGTAGCTGTTATCAAATCCGACAAAGTCCTTGGGACCTCCGGTGAATCAAAACCTATATTCAGTTCCGATGGTTTCAAGTAATGGCATCCGTAATGCGGCGCCAGCGTTATGCCCTCCAAGGGCCTGGTCACTGCTTTGGCAATTCCTTCCAGTCCTACTTCTTCCCAAAGTAGCCTCATATAATTTCTTACCTTAACAGTTCCGTCCAGTCGCAGTCCAAGCGGCTTCAAGCGCCTGTTCACCTTTTCACGTGTTTCAGGATTGGTTCTTACCTGATGAGCAACTTCGTTTAAAGTTCCTGAACACGCATTGCACAATGCGCAGATATCCAGACCTTCTCTTTCAGCCAGAGCCAGATTTCTGGCCGCTGTCACCATCATGTCTTCCACATTGAGAGATTTGAGAGGAAAACCACAACAACCAAACTCTTCAACATCTCGGAAAGTTATGCCGAGAGCTCTTGCCGTGAGTCTTGCAGAAACTTCGTAGTTCAGATTTCTTATCGGAACGGTGCATCCTAGATATAAAAGGGTTTCCATAAAAATTACCTGTTCGGAATGCTAAGAATTTTGGGGGCCCGCGCTATGGCCGTTTTCATTCGTCACCGGCTGGTCCGGCAGTAGGATATCAAAATCCTCGGCATGTTCTATGATCGACGGAAGCCCCATTTTGGAGCGCTTCTCATTCTCAAATTCTCCAACTTCATAAAGTCTGCCATGTTTCTTGAGAAGTGAGCGTTGCGCTGTAAGTCCCGGTGGTATGCACGCTTCCTGAGCGGCGAGATTCTTGATGGCGTACATCACCTCTGTAAAACGTACGTTCTGCGGGCATACCTCCTGACAACCGTAACAGGATGAGCACAACCATATAAAATCGCTTTCCAGGACTTGTTTCTTCATGCCCAAAAGCGCCATTCTGATTATTTTTCGGGGATCATAACGTTTGTCTATGGGTTGAATGGGGCAAGCCGCTGTGCAGGCCTTACAGGCAAAGCAGGCTTTTAGTCCCTCTCCTCCGGGTTGTTCCGCCACTCTATGCTTGAATTCCGGATCGAGTTCATTGAGATTAATTTTGGCCATGGCGTTGTTCCCTGTCGTAGTGTGACAACAGTCTCATTTTTAATAATGGGGGATCCGACTTTTCAGCTTCATTATTGCTTCAACTATTCTTTCAGGAGTGTTACCAGCTACGCTTGTGAATTCAAGCCTTTTCGGATCAAAACCCGCCTGATTAAGGACTTCGGCCGCGTAACCAACTCGTCGTTCCGCCAGAGTTGAGCCATAGATCGACGCGCAGTTGCCCTTGAAACATCCAGCCACTATTACTCCTTCAGCGCCGTCCCTAAAGTATTCCAGAAGTGAAGCGGCGCTGACATTCCCTGCGCATTGAAGGGCTGTAATTTCAACATCGGATAATATCCCTGCGTTGATGTTTGCTGCGGCCTGTAGCCCGGATTTGGCGCAAACAATTAACTTGATGGGTCTGGAAACTGTTTCTGTTGAATGCGTGAAATCTCCCAAGGGACGAATCTCTATTGCGCCCATTGGGCATTCTACAACGCACACGCCACAAGCTCTACAGGATAATGGATCTATTTCGGGCCTTGATTCAAAACCAATGGCTCCGTGCGGGCATAACCTTGCACATGTGAGACAAAAAGCGCATTTTCCATGATCAACCCAAGCAGTTTCCGTGCCAGCTAAATTTAGTTTTTCCAACGACGCTTTCAGTATGGAAACCGTTACAGCCTGCACATCAGCGTTGAGCGATTCAACATCAAAGACTCCTCTGGCCGGACCCACTGCGTAAATGCCGGCTTTAGGGGTTTCTACTCCCTGAAATCTTGATGACTCAGGCTGCAAATAAGGAGCGAACGCGGGTGAAGACGGGATAAGATTCAGGATTGACTTGAGAGAATTCGGGGGACCGAGAATTTCGTCAAACACCATAACATCGGGTGTCAACTCCATTTCCTCTCCGAGTAACGGCTCCACAAAAGTTATCACTGAGCCATTCTCATCCTGATTTATCGCAGGTTCATCGTTGTCAAACTTGAAAAAGACAACCCCTCTCTGACGATGATATCTGAATCTGGCGTCAAGTCCTGGAGACGCCACTTTGAGGTTACGCGTGAACACGTACGGCTGAAGTCGGTCCTCTGTTTCGAGGCGATCCAGGACAGAAACCAGGGTTTCAAACTGAGAAACGTCAGATGACCCCTTTAGGTCAAAAAAG
>JAZDKD010000403.1:0-18693 GCA_043803345.1 Pseudomonadota bacterium | reverse complement strand
TCCCATGTGCAGGTTCCGCGACCAGCAATGCCGTCAAAGGGTTACCTTCAGCGTCAGTGTCATTAGCGAGCACCCCGTCCCACGCTGCTACCGTCAACGGCGTGTCCTCTGCGGTCGATTTATTATCGGCGCTAGCTACCGGGGCGTCGTTGACAGCACTCACTGTTATCGGGACGGTAGTAGCTGAAGTCGTGTCACCCTGGGACGTGAAGGTGAACTTGAAACTGTCTGAACCACTGTAATCGACCGTCGGGGTATAAGTGTAATCCTGATGATAATGCCCAGCGCTGTCCCTTACCGCCACACCGCTGGCAACCAGCGTTCCATAGTTAACATTCGTGTCTATTGAGAAACTGACAGCCGATACATCCGTATCATCCGTGTCCGCACCGTATACCGTTATCGTCGTGGAACCGTCCTCGTTTAATGTCGTTGTGGTTCCAGGAGCAGTCGCTACTGGAGCGTCGTTAACATTAATCACATTGATTGTGAACTCCTGGTCAAAATGCTGGTTAATTCCAGACTGACCCGGTTGGGTCGGATCTTCAACATGTACATTTACGTGATAGCCGTCTTCTGGTCTGTAATCTAGCCCATTCCTCGTCACCAGTTCGCCGGTGTTAGAATCAATGCTAAAGCTATCGTTATCGCCTCCTGTCCCCAGGCTATACACAAAATGGTTGGAGGCGTCAGGGTCGCCGGTCGCGCTTGCTATACCAACCATCGATCCCGCCTCATGCTCGTTAACCGATAAGTTCGACAGTGTTATGCCAGTTGGCGCCTCGTTGACATCAGTGACGTTGAGGGTCAATACTTTTTCAAACACTCCTCCATTACCATCATCCGTCTGAATCCGAACGCTATAGGAATTTTTGGTCTCATAATCGAATGTCGCAGCGGTCTTGAGGACTCCGTCTTCTATTGTGAAAGAACCATTGTCCGCGGGCAGTTCTCCAGAGACCAGCGTATAAGTGTGTGTGTCACCGATATCGGCGTCAGTCGTGGAAAGCGTCCCTATCACAGCACCTGCGGCTGCATTTTCAGGAACGCTTGCGTTGCTCAATGATATGTCGGTTGGCGTATGATCGTATATGCTGCTCATTATCGTAACTTTGAAGAGTTCCCTGTCTCCCGTGTTGTCCACGGCAGTAAACAGGAGATCTCTACCACTCGCAATTGACATGATATACGGATCGCTGCTGCCTACGGGATTTACATCTGCAACGACATATGTTCCATCGTCGGTTCCATCGGTAATCCACAATTCCCTTTGGGTTCCATCCCAGGCCGAAAACACCGCTTTGGCGGTTGCGCCTGACCTCAAATAGGCTGGATCTGAATTTGTAGGACCAGAGGCGATATCTTTCACTATGTGGGTACCTTCAATAGTGCCGTCAGTAACCCAGACCTCAGTGCCATTTGCAGCGTTGGTGGCGACAAAATACATCCTGTCGCCAAGGGCGTTCACTGAAAAATACTTCGGATTGCCGCTTGCAACCCCGCTTACGTCAGGGTTAATGTTGAAGAACATTTGAGTTCCATCCGGTGTCCCGTCAGTAACCCAAAGCTCCCTGCCGTTAATCCCATTGTCAGCGGCATACCACAATTTGTTTTGAAAGATCGCCTTGTAAGGATAGTTAACGAGGTCAAGGCTGCTACTTGCGCTTGAATTGATGTCACCAAGCAGTACAGTCCCCTCAGCGGTTCCATTACTCGTCCATAGCTCGAGACCCGTTGTTGGTGTCAAAGCAGCAAAAATAGCCTTGCCATTAAGGCCTGTAAACCATACCGGATTGCTGCTTGCTAGCACCGGTGGATCACCCGTCTCTGGGTTAATATTCGCAAGAAGCGTTCCATTCAACGGTGTGCCATCACTTACCCAGAGTTCAGCCCCGTTTGTCGAGTCAAACCCCGAGAAGTAGAGCAAATCCCCAATTACACCAATCCCGGCGTTCGCAAGCACTCCAGTTGGGGCCGTTCCCGTCTGAGTGCCATCACTTCTGAAAAGCAAATATTTCCCATTCATCTCAGGGCTGTCGAAAGCAGTGCTAAAATAAAGGGCCCCTTTATACGCTACCATGCTTAACGGGCTGCCGTGATGGGAGGGGTTAGGGTCTAAATCCAGCATCTTGGTGCCTGGGGCTGTGCCGTCAGTAACCCAGAGAGCATAAGTTCCACTGTCGAAGACCCTGAAAAACAGTAAATCTCCAACCGGAGTGAATCTGTCGGGTGGAGTTGAAGACTCAAACGACGGCAGATTTGCCAGTTTCGTCGTCCCTCCGGATGTGCCGTCTGATATCCACAACTGAGAGGAGGAGGCGCCATCACTGGCTACAAACACGACACGGTCTTCAAACCAGCTAAACACAAGCGGCGACTGAAAAGCGCTTCCTCCTGAATTTATCTCAGCTACTTGCGAGGGGTCATTGAGCGTTGGAGCGCCAAATATCATGTGGACCCTGTCACTAACAACCCTGGGGCCACCTTGACCTATTGCAATCAAATCGTTGGTAACTATATCAAGGTCGGCTACTCCGATGTAACCAGTGTTCGGAGTAAATGTCATCCCGCTAAGGGCATTGTTTATCGATGTAAATGTCCCTGTAAACGTCATGGTCGTGTCGTCTATGCCATCACAACCCGGGGAGAAAGTGATGCCAGTAAGATTCCCTAATGTGATTTTTCCGTTGGTGGCGGTCAAATGCACTTGAAGCTCACTATCACCAGCGTCAAGGTCAGAGATCGTAATCGCGTTACCGGTTCCGGCCCCAAACACCACGGATGTGTCAACAGCTCTCAACTGGGAAAGGGGAACAGTAACAATAGGAGGCTGATCAACCGGGTTAACGGTAATGGTTACAGTTGCGGGCAAGCTCGTGTTTACACCCGGGCCACCATCGTCGGAGACACTATACTGAAAAGATGTGGTCCCGTGCCAGTCGGCATTGCCGAGAAACCTTACAGTGGGCATATGGGCCCTGTCCCAGGGTATAGTTGCGCCTACAACAAGGGTGGTTTCCGGGTCGCCGTCCACGTCGGAATCATAGTAGAGCGTTCCGTGGTCCGGGTTCGGTAAAGAATGAATCGTAATATAACTGAACGTGTTCGCTGGGTTATCATTGGGATCTGTAGCATTCCATCCGGTTATTGATTTCAGTTGATATTCATTCGCTGTCACACTGACAGGACCGGCTACAGGAGCGTCGTTAACGGGATTGACCGTTATAGAGACAGTTGCTGTCCCACTATTCGAAACCCCATCACTCGCTTGGTACGTAAAGCTATCCGATCCGGTGTAATTCAATGATGGCGCATAATTGAACGATCCATCCAGGTTCAGCGTCAATACACCATGGCTCGGACCTGATACCAGCGTAGCCGTTAATGGGCTGCCTTCCGTATCCGTGTCATTGGACAACACGCCTGGAGATACAACCGTCAGCGTTGTGTCTTCCGTAGCTGCGTAAGCGTCATTGCTCGCCACAGGGGCGTCATTAACGGCACCGGCGGTTATGGAGACGGTCGCTGTGCCGCTCGTGTTTGAGCCGCCATCGTCCGTCACATGGAATGTGAAGTTCGTGCTGGCGCTGCTGTTCGGGTCGGACATGTAAAAGATCGAGACGCCCTGGCCTTCGTCCCCCATGCCTATAAACTCAGCGCTTTGTATGGGATTGGTCCGAGTAGCCGCTTCACCGTATGTTCGATACAAATGCCCATTAGCGGGTAGAGAATCCAGGTAAAAGGATAGACTTTGAGTCGTCTCCGGGTCGCCATCATTTGCGGTGAGTGTGATGGTCCTTACAACGTCCTCATCCACCACAATCGCTTGATCGCTTGCGACCGGAGCGTCATTTACAGGACTAACAGCAATTGTGGCCGTGTCCGAATTATAATAAAAATAGCTAAAGGCAGTAGTTCCACCTCCACCGGAATGACATACATCCCACAATCCGCCATCTATACCCTGAGTGGCGTCCCAGGCGTAAAATACAATTTGCGAGTTACCGTGATAGTTTTCGCTCGGGACAAATCTAATTTTGTTCATGTGGTTAGGATCATCAGCCAGGAGTCGAGCTGAGGTGTCGGCAACAGCGCCACTCAGGTCACTCCAATGCACGCCGGCGTCAGTCGAGTACTGCCATGTTCCGTGGCTGCTATCGACCTCTGTTATGGCGATTCCTTTAACAGCGACAGGATCTTGAGAGTCGGTTATATAGCCGGCTCCACCGCTGGCGATCAGATCATGGACCGTCATCCCGGGGTTATTAGTCGCGTCTTCATTGATCGCCGTGAAAACAGGAGACCCGGTGTCGGGATGCAGCACCGGCGCCTGATTATGCGCATACACCCATATTGCTATAGGGTCTGCATCTTGAAGCGGAATGCCCACTCCGGTGTTCCCCAGGTCGTTTGTGGCGATGTTTACCTGGGCGTAGCCTGAATAGCCGGCATCCGGCGTGAAGTGAATGGTATTCATGGCGTTGGACACAGCGCCATTGGTCCCGGTAAACATCATGCGTTGATCGCTCACTCCGTCTCCAAGCAACATTGTGACGCCTGAAGTTACCGTCATGTCCAACGTTCCGTGAGCGGCGGATACCCACACAGCGACTGGTGTGCCCCAATAATATCCGGGATCAAAAATTGGGTCGGACAACAGAAAATGGTAGGATTCTCCCTGGCTCATAGTCCTCAGATAGGTAACGTTATTCACAGGGAAATCATTAATAGGATTGTCCGCAGGCGTCCCGACCCTGACATCGACTGCGCCTACAGAGAAACGAGGGGCAGGCGTGTGGGTAACAGGGTTCTCATACTGATCGTCGGCGATAACGGAAATCTTCGCCCAGCCCTCATACGATGACTCCGGAGAAAAAATTAACCCGTTAAGAGCAGTGTTGATATCGGCTTTTGAACCTGTGACCGTTATTGCGCCATCTGATCCATCGAAATCCCCGGAGAGCGAATCGTGTGTAGCCAGGGCAATACTCCCGTGTGTTGAGATGAGTTGGACCTTGAGTTGATCGGAATCCAGGTCGTTGACTGAAATCGCGTTGGCGCCCGATAGGGTGAGATTCTGGTTGACGGAAGTTGTTGGCTGGTAAGGAACCACCACGAATGGGGATTGGTCACTCTCAACGTCAGCCAGATTAATTTGTATGTTTTGTGAGTTACCAAAGACCGTGATCGCAGGGCCTTGGGATCCATAACTCTCGTCAGTCAAAAAGAATCTTAGCGTCTCGGTATAACCGGCTCCACGATCAAGGGGATAGTATGTCATCCCGTCTAATGCGGCGTTGATATTATTGATCGAACCTCTCACCAGTATACGGCCATCATTTACGCCATCGCCTTCTATCAGGCTCAGGCCGTATGTCTGGCCCAGAGTCACTGACCCGTAGTCCGCCACTATCTTTAGGACTACGGTGCCTGTTCCATCAGGATTATCATCAGCGTCGGCAATGGTGATTTTGTTGGAATTCCCGGAACTGAAAACAATTGGCGTGACATCGAAGCCGTTTATGGAGGTTCCTGCCTGAAAACTTATGGAGGGAGCATGGTTAATGCTTGGCGTACCGGCGTCGCCGACTGCGATGTCAACCGTGCCGGCAGAAGTCAGGACACCCCCAAGTCCATAAGAGCCCATATCACTGACTGCGACCGCGATCTTCCCCCATCCTACAAAACCATTTTCAGGAGTGAAGGTGAGCCCGTTCAACGCATTGTTTATGTTTTCAAGAGTTCCCGACAAAACCATGTTCACGTCATTTGCGCCATCTCCGTAACCAGGGACATCGCCACCGATAGGAGTCAAGCCAAACGTTCCATTGAGAGACAACGTTCCGTGAGTCGCGGTTAGCCTCACCAGGACATCATCACCAAGCAGACTCGATTCGATGTCCTGGATGGAAATCGCTTCTGACCCTGATAAACTTACTGGCGAGTTAACCATCGTGGGCTTTGACAAAACCGGTATATTGATTACAGGCGCGTCATTCACGGGATTAACTTGTAGTTTTATGATCCCATCACTGGGACCTGTTCCAAAGGAATCTTGGATATGAGTGGTTATATTTGCGGCGCCATTCCAATCCGGGGTAAGGTTGAATCGTAAAGAAGCCAGAGCAGCGTTGACGTCCGTGACAGATCCGGTCATGCTCCAGATGTGAGTATTGGGATCCCATGTCCCCTGATGGTTCTGGTCATAAATGGAACCGGCCGCAGCTTGGTTGAGCGTCAGTCTGGCAGTTACAGTTTCATTAGGCCCGTCAGCGTCCGAAACCACAATAGGGGCAAATGTTATCGGAATGGTCGTATCTTCCTGAACCACAAGACTCTGATTCATGAGGGTCGCTGTCGGAGCGCCGTCATTCACAGGGTCCACGGTCAGGTACAATTTATATTGTGACCAATGATCGTCGTTTCCGGCATCAATCCTGAGGGCCGCAGCACCGGTCTCATCTGGATTAGGGATGAACATCAAAGTGGAAAGGGCTGCATTGACGTTTGAAAGTGTTCCCTGGAATCGCATCATGCCATCCGTTCCGTCGAGTCCAGTTAGTCCATCGCCGATCAAACCGGTGATTGAACCAAGGCTCAATTTGCCTGTGTTCCACGTCTCCAGATCAACGATTATCGTGTCACTACTATTTGTATCAGAGAGAACGAACTGCTGGTTGCCAGAGACAGTATTCAGGGCACTTGCAGTGTCTTCAGCGACATGTTGTGACCCAACTCTCAAGTCAACTTTTCCGAAGGTAATCTTCGGCCCTCCGTATCCACGGTAGCCCTGATCATTGACGGCAATCTTGACAGCGTCCCATCCGTTATAATTGTCGACCGGATCGTAGATCAAACCGTTAAGCGCATCGTATAGCGCTCCAATGGTACCGGAAAAACGCATGTCAGGAGAGCCGTTGGAGTAACCAGGAGAAAAGTTGACTCCGGCTGTAGAAGCAAGGGTAAGTGTTCCGTGAGAACTGAACAAACGCATACCTATAAGGTCAGTGGTGAGAGCGTCGGGGTCATCTATGGACAAAAGGTTACCTTCAGAGGCGCTGAAGGTAAGACTATCGCCTGAGTCCGAGCGCACCGTCTGAAAAGTCGGCCCGGCGATTACAGGCGAGTCATTCAATTGAGCAATGCCACCATCGTTTACGGTAATATTGACTGTACTAAAAACTGAATGATATATGGGGTCACCGGAGAAGCCCAACCCGTTCATCCCAAGGTCGGTACACACGACATTTACACCTGCTGGTCCGGTGTAATCTAATTGCGGAACAAAGACCATAGTCGCCAAGGCGTTGTTGACGCTGGATATGGACCCTTGAAATCGCATGTACTGATCACTGGAGCCATCTCCCTCAAAAAATTGCAAACCGGTCGTCTGACCCAAGTTTAGAAATCCGTGTGCGGTTCGGAGAATTATGCCGACCGGCTGCTGAGCGCTAGGGTCGTCTGGATCGGATATCGAGAGCGCCGATATGCCAAGAGGCGTGTTGACGTAGGTGCTCGGACTACCCGAAAAAGCAATCACTGGATTTTGATTTAGATTGAAGGTGTGGCCACCCCCTACATCTATGTCAACCTTTCCAAAACCGCGCTTGCCACCACCCTCGCCCCACTGGTAGCGATCGTCGCACACTACCAGCACCTGCGCCCAACCGCTGTATCCGTCAGTAGGATCGAACTCCAACCCAGTCAACGCCTGGTTGATTCTATACTGAGTACCCCGAAAGAGTAGCACACCATCGGAGCCGTCAAGATCGCCAAAAAGACCGGTTGTCTGAGAAAGAGCCAAAGCACCGTTCGGAGAGAGGATTTCTACAGCGAGGATATCCGTGTTGGGGTCTACATCTGAATCACTAACTGAAATCAGGTTGACTTCCGAGAATTGCAATTTAGTTCCCGGGGTAGACTCCACTGTCATGATACTGGAAGGCGCAGCCACATCCGGCGCGTGATTCTCGTAATCCGGGCCATGATCTGCGATGGCGACGTTCACCGTGCTGGTGGCGCTGTAGGGGCCACCTGTTCCTCCCTGTCCATAATCATTTACCCCTATTGAGAGGCTGGCCGGATCCAAGGAACCCACTGTGGGCAGGAACTTCAATCCATTAAGAGCCGAGTTCACATCAGTAAGAGTTCCGACGAACGTATGAATATGATCGCCTGTTCCATCACCCTGGAAAAAAGTTAGTCCAGTTGTGGATGATAAAGTGATGGCGCCATGATGAGCCTGGAGTGTTACCGCAAGGATTTCATTTGACAATGCTCCGGGATCGGAAATGGAAATCCCATTGATGACTGTGAGCTGTCCTTCGCCGGTTGTCAGGTCACCCGGAGTGTTGATTATAGGAACATAGTTCTCGGTTATCGCAGGGTTCACTGCAATCACAGGAGCGCCGTTCTCTGGGTGGATATAAGCGTATAGTGTTCCGCTACTGGCGCCGTCATTGTTCCCCGAAACATCAGTTACCTTAACCAGTACCGACGCCTGGCTACCTTCATCGCTATGCCAATCAGGAACGAGCGCGCCAGTCAGGTGATTCAGCGTTGAGTTAACATCGGTTTGAATTCCGGTTATGGTGAGTGTGGAAGTGTTATTTCCGCTTAAAACAGCCGCCCCTTGCGCCGATGCCGCTAGAGTTTCAAATCCCTGGTTCGCTGTTATCGTGACGGTGAGCGTCTCCACACTATCCAAATCACTGACTGAAATAAGGTCGGACAGGTTTACGGACGTGTCTTCGAAACCAGAGACTGTTCCAGCTATTGTGAGTTGAGGAGCAAAACTCAAATCATAATTGAGGTTCAAAAGATACTGGGTATCCAGTAGGTTCTTGATGGCAACGTTTGAATCTGATGCGTACTCAAGATTCCAATCGCCTTTCACCCCGCCGGTATTATCATCGCTCGCGTAAACATCGGCGCCTGTAAGTCTCGCCATTGAGTCAACAAAGGCTTTCCCTGAAGCGTCCTTTGCAAGAGAGCACGTGAAGAGTTGGATCTGGGCCTGATCGCTCAAAGCTTGGCCGAGAGAAGACAAATCCGAACTGAACTGCCCGACGTTTGAGAAATCAATTCTGTCCGCGCCTATTCTCAAAGCGTTTTCAGCCCCGTGCCCTATGACAATGAGGTTGTCGATCTTCTGGCCGGAAGATTTGCTGACTTCCTGGATTTCACCGATTATGGATATCAGGTTGTCGCTCTGAGCGTCGTAAGTAATAACCTTAGCCGCGTCCATTGCTCCCTGGCTTATCTCAGGTATCTTATCCAAAGCGTTGGACACCAGCACAACATTCAGATCTTGATGGAAGACTTCACCGGCTGGGCTGGCTGTAGGTGGCGGGGCTACAACAGGCTGAGTCGAAACCTGCGCCTGAACATCCTGATGATCGGCCTGTTGGGTGTTGAGTGTTTCGGGATGATCGAGGATGACATTGGTCGGCTGAGGCGTCACGGCGGCGTCGAGAACTATTCTTTCCTCGAGCTGCTCAAAAATGATCCTTCGCCGATAGACTTTGGGCCTGTTCCAGTTTCTGAATAGACGCATTTGAAACCGCCATCATACGAAACATGCCGCGCCGCAAAGCAACGGGAAAAACCGAGTCAGTTGAGTATGTGTGGCAAGTGGATATACCTCTCCCTTTACCCCTTGATCCAAACTTTAGCATAAATGGCGCCAAGGCCAACATAGCTAAAATAATACAAAACATCTAATGTAATATCAATTATATATTGTCTTGGAATTATGCCGACGATGAAAAATAGATGGGTGAATAACACCATATTTTGAGCTATATCGCTCACGCAGAATTGTCAGAGAGGCCAACCCCTTGATGTTATTAAAGTCTTGGCGTGCGATTACGCACGTCCCAAATGTAAATTGTGCTTTTTTGCACATTTATGGTAATCGGATCGATCGAGCCAATTTTAAAACAAAATAAAAAATGCGTCGCGCCCACGGTCTACCCTACGTAAGAATGCATCCTTGGAATCTCATCCAGCTCCAACCCTACCCCCGACATTGGCTCCTGTGTTTCCGCTGCACAATTCGTAATACCCCGCGTGGTGTATTGGCATTTTCCCTCCCTTAGGTCTGCCCGTGCCAGACATCTTCGGTATTTACAGCATTGTTCATGAGGAAGACAAGACTGGCGTCCACTGTCAACCCTACGTTCGAAATGACAGGAAGGCGCCCACCCGGACTACCAAGCCTTATTACCCTCTTTATTACCCCCTTTAAAGGATATTACCCTTTTTCCTCCAGACCGCCCCAGGCCCTCACCCTCGGCACTCAACAATACCGTTAGTTTTGAGCCCGCGAAGGGCACTCCGAATCATGTCTCTATTCACCCCCGGGGCAGACTATCTCGAGTTTGTTCAATATGGAGGGGCTTGACATTGCCTTAATGGCCACCTCAATCATTTCTGTTTTGGCCCCGCGAGAGCTTTCCGTATGAAAACAAAAGTATTTAACCTGAGCGATCCTGATCTCAGTTACATAGCCGCCCCACTGAACTGTTTGGCGAGTTTTCCCTGGATATCTTTTACGGACATTATTTTTTGCCCTGTCTTGTCTTCGAATTCCGCAATCATTTTGAGAAGTTCATCAGCCAGAGTTTTGGCTGTGGTGAAAGACATCTGGATTAACACCGGCTGTGTTCCAGTAGACTGTGCGATTACGAACATGTCACTAATTGTGTTTCCCACGACTGTTCTGTTTACATACAATTTCTGGATCTGAGGATTGTTGAGGATGGTGGAAATGTCAATGACCTGATTCTGATCTGTTTTCGTAGCTTCAGACATGTTATCTTCTCCCCTGTGATATTTGAGAAATGGATCGGCCACCCAATGTCGAGCGTATCAATATCGGTCTCAAAGTCAAGGGAAACAAACACGGTCATGGTTTCCAAAACATTGAAGCGAATTCTACTGATAACATTGATATTATTTGGTGCAGCCGCTTGCGATACCAGCACGCAATCGCCAAAACAGACGCAGCCGAATAACCTTGAGAAGAGATTCAAGATAGCCACTCTGGTTAAAGTCGATGGCATTCCATGGTTCGCGAGGATGAGAGTCGGAGTCATGCGATTTGCGCAGGACACAGGTCAGGACGCTTTCATGGTTGGCCCCGCAAGGGCGGATGGGACCCTACAAGCCCAGATGATCGACGAACTGATTGAACAAGAAGTGGACGCAATATGCATTGTCCCATTTTCTGTGCCGGCGGTTGAATCATCGCTAAAGAAGGCAAGAGAAAAAGGGATCGTTATAGTGGCCCACGAGGCTTCCAACATGCTCAACGCTGATGTCATCCTTGAGCCGTTCGACAATGTGGCATGGGGCAGCCATTTGATGGATGAACTGGCGTCGCGGATGAATCATACAGGAACTTACGCCGTAATTATAGGTGGTTATGGCAGCCAGTCTCACAAGGAATGGCTCGAAGCGGCGATCTCCCGTCAACTCGAAAAATATCCCGACATGAAGCTGGTTTCAGACGCAATAGAAGACCATGACAATCCTGCTCGATCATACGCCAGGGTCAAGGAACTGCTGGAAAAATTTCCCGACCTCCGTGGCATTTTAGGCTTTACAATGGCTTCGGCTCCATCGGCGGCTCTGGCGGTAGAGACGGCTGGACGGCAGGACACTGTTAACGTTGTTGGAGTTTCTCTGCCTTCAGCATGCAAAAGTTATCTTGAAGAAGGATCATTAGAGACAATAAGTTTTTGGGACCCCGCTGACGCGGGCTATGCCATGAACGTAGCCGCTCTAATGACGCTAAGGGGAACAAAGATCCACAATGGAACAGATCTCGGAGTAAGGGGATATCAAAACCTCAGGGAGAATCGACTCAAATCAAACCTTTTTTTGGGAAGGGCTGGGTAGATGTCACAAAGGCCAACATGGCGAAATTTCCTTTTTGACAGCTACTAAACCTTTTAACTCCAAAATTTTACCGGACCGGAAACACCTTGAAAAATAGTATAAAATATACTGTTATCACCGGTTTCGCTCTCATGGTGGCGTTGACCATACTTACCGCCGGCGTGGGATATCTCGCCCTCGTTGAGGTCGTTGAAGGAGCCAATCATTACAGCTCATTGGCGCGCCATACCGCTGCGGCGTACGACATAGGTTCAAACATGCTGTTGCTCGACGGAGCTTTCAGCAGCTACCTGCACTATCGAGATACCCAGTCGGCCTGGGATATTGATTACCGATTGGCCCTAATCAGACGCATGGCCCAGCGGGCGAACAGCTCAAGTTCCCTACAGGAAATAAAGAATATCCTTGGTCGCGTGGATGATATCATGGAAAGATTCTCCACAAATTTTGAAGAGCTCAGGAATCTTGACAACCGGCGTGACCAGGTCATTCTCGATAAACCAGTAGACGAAAAAGAGCTTCAACGGATTGATAAGAAAAGAAAGGCTCTTCACAACTTCTTCAGGATTGCTAACATCAAGGTTTCGAATAACGTCGAGAGCGCAAGGGAGACAATCAAGATCAGGCAGGAATCCATAGACGCAAAGATCCAGAGTTCGTTCCAGACTACGATGCTGGTGGTCGCGATAACAGTTGTTTCGGCCGTGATTATCGCGGGGATTCTTGCCCTGCTGTTTGTGAGGCTCATCACCAAGCCTGTCGGAATCTTGGAGCAGATTGTCAGGAGGAGTCCATCGATAGCTTTCAGGTTTCGCATAGGACCAAGAGGTTGGCCGGTTGAGTTCGTCTCTGAAAACGTGAACCAGTTGGGTTACTCGGCAGATGATTTTTTATCCGGAAAAATTAACTTGCTTGATGTGGTGCACCCCGAAGACAAAGAATCTGTGATGGAAAAGTTTCGCAATGAAGCGGAATCCGAATTGGATCCGGGGGGCTTCAGCCAGGAATACAGGGTTATCACCGAATCAGGAAACACACGCTGGATCGACGAGCGGATGTGGATTATCCGAAACGATAAAGGCTCTGTTACCCACTTTGAGGGAATCGTGGTCGACATAACCTCACGCAAACTGGCGGAAGAAAAGCTGCAACAGGAGAGAGCCCGGAAGGCTTTTGTCCTTGAGACATTCGGATCATATTTAAGCGACGAGGTTGTAAGCGAAATCCTGGAGTCTCCAGAGGGGATCAAACTTGGGGGCGAATTGAGGGATATCACCATCCTCGTCTCAGACCTCAGGGGGTTCACTCGGATCACGGAATCAATGAACTCCGGCGATCTTCTGTTTCTTTTGAATCGGTATCTGGAACGAATGACCGACATTATCCTGCATTATAGCGGAACAATAGATGAGTTTACGGGAGACGGAATTCTCGTCTTTTTCGGGGCTCCCAGGTCTTTTACCGACCATGCGAAACGCGCTTCGTTGTGCGCAATTGAGATGCAAAGTGTGATGGATGAATTCAACAGGGAGAGCATTGCGCTGGGACTACCGGAACTGAAAATGGGGATCGGCATTAATAGTGGCGAACTGGTAGTGGGAAATATCGGGTCGAAAAAACGTAAGAAATACGGCGCCGTTGGCAGCCCCATAAATGTGGCGTTTCGCGTCCAGGCGATGGCTAAAGGAGGAGAAACACTTATAACTGAATCCACATACAAGACTCTGGAGGAGCATGTAATCATCGGACAGGAAAGGACGGCTGAACTTAAGGGAATAAACGAATCCGTCAAGATCTACAAGGTTGTTGGTATCAGAGGATGATTCTTCTGATTACGTTAAGCGGCTCCGTGCCGCTAATTCGGGCTCGGGATTTACAGGCAGGGACGCCTGTCGCTACTATGAATGATCGGCACGGAGGCCGATCCTACTTCAATGCTCTTTTTCCTGACGGATCAAATCCAGTGAGCGTAAGGAGCAGGGGCGATCTTTTTGAGGCTCACGTTGAGGGCTTTGGCCGCGCGATGAGGCCAATATGGGTCTCTGAGCATTTCACGCGCCAGAAGCGCTATGTCCGCCTTGCCAGACGAAATAATCTCGTTAGCCTGAACCGGGTCGGTAATGAGACCGACAGCAGCGGTGGCAATCTCAACATTCTTCTTGATCGCTTCGGAAAAATGGACCTGCCATCCTGGCCCAAACGGATATTTTCTGTGGTCCGGCGATCCAAAACCCGAGCTGCAATCTATGAGGTCGGCTCCGGCATCTTTGAGCTTACGGGCCAATTCAATCGACTCATCAATAGTCCAACCTCCTTCAACCCAATCTGAACACGATATTCTAACAGCCAGAGGCAATGCGTCAGGCCAAACGGCCCGGATGCGGCCAAGTGTCTCTACGGTGAATCGGCATCTGTTCTCTAAGCTGCCCCCATACTGGTCCGTGCGCTTGTTGGAAATCGGAGAATAGAAACTGTGGCACAGATATCCGTGAGCAGCGTGGAGTTCGAGCCATTTGTAACCGGCATCAAGAGCCCTGCATGCAGCCGAAGCGAAAGCGTCCTGAACCTCCATGATGTCTTGAATCGTCATTTCCTTGGGAACTTTCCACAATTTGTCTCCAAAGGCCAGAGCGCTCGGGGCTATCGTTTCCCAACCACCCTCTTCTTCCGTTAGTGAGTGATCGCCCTCCCACGGCCTCGCTGCGCTTGCCTTGCGTCCAGCGTGAGCCAACTGGATTCCGGGAACACTTCCGTGCTTTGAAACAAAGCTGTTGATTCGGACAAGAGGCTCTATATGTTGATCCGACCAAAGGCCGGCGTCTCCCGGAGAGATTCGGCCTCGGGGTGCTACAGCGGTGGCCTCGGCAATGATCAGCCCCGCCCCGCCAACAGCCCTGGCTCCAAGGTGGACGAGATGCCAATCGGTCGCCATGCCATCATTGGACACATATTGACACATCGGTGAAACTCCGATTCTATTGCGAAGGGTTACGGACTTGATGGTAAAGCTATCAAATAGGCAGGGCATTTAGGGTTCCTCCATTTGATGATGTTCTGCTACAATTATAGGCAGCCCGTTACCATTATGGAAGTAATTCCGTCAAGGATTGTTTCAGGGTTACAATAAGGTCTCACGGCGCACACCTTTAAGCCGAATTACATAGAGGTTGGCAATGCTAGAACTACTGACGAGCGCTGACGTCTGGATAGCTTTTGTTACACTAACGGCCCTTGAACTTGTTCTGGGGATCGACAACATAATTTTCATCTCTATTGTTGTTGAGAGGGTTCCGGAAAATAGACGAGGGATTGCCAGAAGAATCGGCCTTTTCTTCGCAATGTTCATGAGGATAGGGTTGCTGTCGGTTTTGTCCTGGCTCATCGGGCTAACGGCGCCGTGGTTCTCCTTGCTGGGGAACGAAATTTCCGGAAGGGATTTCATTTTGATCAGTGGAGGGTTGTTTCTTCTCTGGAAAAGCACCAGAGAGATCCATCAAATGCTTGAAAGAGAACGCCAGGATGTCGCAAAAGTGATCGCAGACAGTTTCATGGGGGTAATCGTTCAAATAATACTGATAGATCTGATATTCTCGCTCGACTCTATTATCACCGCCGTGGGGATGGTAAATCAGCTTCCGGTTATGATTGCCGCAGTCGTCGTATCAGTAGGGCTGATGATGGTATTCGCCTCAGCGATTGGCGAATTTGTTTCAGGCCATCCAACCATCAAAATGCTGGCCCTGTCTTTCCTGGTGGTGGTAGGGGTTGTCCTTATTGCGGACGGATTTGGGCATCACGTTCCAAAAGGATACATCTATTTTGCAATGGCCTTTTCGGTGTGCGTGGAAATTCTAAACATACGCCTACGCAAAACTCTCGTCAGGGATGCCTAACGAGAGTTTTATGCGTCGGAACAAAAAAGTCAGTTTTCAACGATACCAGAGACGTGGCCCACACGCTGGAGGATAAATGGGGCCGCACGGCCTCTTTTTAGCTTTTGAGGGTTTTTTCGTAGGCTCCTTCACGCTTTCCTTCGGTTTTACCACGTTCTTTTCCGCAACGATCTCCGTGGCTGGTGGTGGCGTAGTCTGAATGTTGACTACCGGTTCTTTACGTTCAACTTCAACCGGTTTTTTGACCTCCTGACTCTTCTCTTTTGGAGGGGGCGCCACATTGCTCGGCGCCAACGGAATTACCTCAGGGAGTTTTGGTCTTATTTCGACCTTTTGTGGAGTGGTTTCCGTTTCGGGCGCCCTTTGGGGTAGAGGCTCCGGAGGCGAAGCCACCATACCGCTTGCAGTCGAAGGAGCGTTGGACATTTCCGGAGCCGCGGGAGGCGCAGTTTGAGCCTTTGGTTCAGTAAACCTTGCCGGTTCAGGGAATGATCTGATTATAGCAGGAGTTGGCGCTTCAGTTCCCAACTTCTTGACAGGGAGAAGAGGCTCAACAGACTTTACCGGTTCAGATTTGTTCTTGTGAGAAAATGGCCGGGCGACGGGAACCGAATGCGCGACCATTGATTTCATCGGGCGGCCACAGCAGGGACACCTACAGTAACCGCCTGACGCTGCGCAACATGGCATAGGACATTGAGGCGCGCAGGGGCCGGAGTCAAGACCAAGGCATGTCGCCAGTAGGCCGCATGGAGCGGTGACCACCTCTAAAATGATATCGAAAAGACCTCCAACCAAGTCTTCCGGTTCGTTTTGAATTCCTCCCCAGCATATTTGACAAAGAAAAAGAACGCTTGCGAGAAATGCGATCAATACCTTTTTCATGTTTCGCCCCTTCAGTCGGCGTTGGGACTTTCCGTTATCCCTTCGCTCGACAACTTTTCCCCCAATTGTTTATTGATGGAGACATAACCCTGCGCTCAGAATATCGCACATCACCCGATGTGGTCAACCCCTTAAAGCAACATATGGCGGCGATTGGCTCTGGCAACCCGTCCGACGACATTTTTGTATGACGCCAGAGCTTAATCGTACCTTTTTGTAGCTCCAGGAAAAATCTATCGGTGAAGTATTATTACCCGAAAAAAGGAGCGACACTGCCTGCAATTGGTATCACTTCAACAACAGCGCCATTGTTAAAAAACCGTCACAGAATCGTGTGGCTCAGAAAATGCAATAGATAAGTCTGATATTAGGATGGAGACGTTGTTTGAGCCTCAAGACTACAGAGGGACTGAAATGGTATTTTGCAACAGGGACGCCGGCAATGAACGCCACGGAACCGTCATAGAAGCCTTGGGCATAAATCCCAAGACACTCACTGACAAGCACTTGGAATCTCTAGAGAAAGAATTTGGTTGCGCTTTCGAAAGGGGTGAACTCCTGATTTGGGTTGAAACAAACGCTGAACGTGCGGAGCAAATTTTTGACTCCTTGAGGAAAAGGCACAGTTCATTCTAGATTCATCCCCAAACGAGCCCGGAACTTGAAGAACCGGCCCTACCCGCTGGAACTATTATGGGAACCGCCGCTGGTATAAGTTCAATATCCACGGGTGTCCAACCCCGGTGATCACCATCGAGTTGAAGCGGCGCAGGAGTTTCGGCCTCTATCTTCAATTTCTTTCCCTTGATAGATATTACATCCTTTAGGATAGAAACTTTTCTCGCAAAACCCATTATTCCGTATTTGAGGATCGCTGATCTTGTTCCTCGGGGAAAAATTCTGATGTGGAAAAAACCTGAGTCAGGTCTGGCATCGTCAGCAAAAACGAAAATTCCCCCATAATATCGGGTCTTGAGGACCATGACCATCTGGCCTGCAATCGGCCCCTGTTCATCTACCCATATGTTTAAATTGATCGGATGATAGGCATGACCTGCTTTTAGAACGGGTTTGATATATCCACGGTATCCAAGCTTACTCGCGCGCATCGACTTGACACTCATTGTGACAAATGAATCGAAACCAACTCCTGCGACCAGAATAAATCGCCTACCAGAGGCAATCCCCATGTCAATGAATTTTGTAGTCCCTGTTTTCACAAGGTTCGCCACATGAGAAATTCCGCTGGGAATGCCCAGCTCCCTTGCAAGCATGTTGGCGGTTCCCGATGCGACATGTACTAGAGGAGTCGCCGAAGGATCGACGAGTCCGTTCAGGACCTCGTTAAGCGTGCCGTCACCTCCCACAACCACTATTCTGTCAAAATAGTTGTTGATGTCGGCAGCCCTTGTCGAAGCGTCTCCTGGTTTTTCGGAAAAGAATATTTCCAGGTTGTGCCCGTTGCGCGAGAGCAAACCGGCCAACTGGTCCACACGTCTCTTTGCGTATCCCCTTCCGGCTATGGGATTAGCGATTATAAGCAGGTTCATTCTAAATTACCGCGAAGAGCGCCATGCAATCATGATAAGAAATGGGACGACGGAATCAGGCTACTCTTTTGTGCGTCTTTGTTGCCGGGGCATGTTGACGGGTTTCATGGAGAAATTGCAAGGGCAATGTTTTCTGATTCGACTATTTATAAGGATTGTGGGGCATCCGAAGAACTCCCGACTTTTGTTGAAGAAGCGGAAGTGGAGCTTTTTCTGCCCTGCATCAGCACGTAAAGAACGGGGATGAAAAAAACTCCGAGTAACGTTACTCCTAACATCCCCGAGAACACTGCCGTCCCAACCGATCTACGACCTACAGCTCCGGCTCCGGACGCGACAACAAGGGGGTAAACCCCTAGAATAAAAGCAAAGGAAGTCATGATAATAGGTCTGAAACGAATTTTTGCTCCCTCAACCGCGGCCTCAAGCAGCCCCATTCCTTTTGCTCTTTCATCCCTGAC
>JAZDKD010000402.1:0-8415 GCA_043803345.1 Pseudomonadota bacterium | reverse complement strand
GCATGGGGACCTTTTGTTTGCAAAATCATACAAAACCCGCAAAAAGGTCCCCAAAAGTACCCCATGCAAAATTGGGTAACCCTTGAATACATAAGACTATGCGGGCCATGAGCTACTTGTCTGAGGCTATGTCGGTATCCTCTCGCGTCGGAGATACCGGTTGGGACTGCCAAACCCTCGTTAATGTTCTGAATCTATCTTTCAGTTGGAGTGGCGCTCATATCCCTCAGAATTCTCTGAATCGTTTTGGAGGAATCCTCCAAGGTGTCAGATAGGACTGATGCCACATATCTCGTCACAGAACGAAAGTTGAAAGGTCTTACACCGACTCTGGTACGGCGTCACGCTCTTCCATTTGTATCTCTAACACGATATGCCCCCAGCCACCACAACGAACCCCCACATCAAAACAGCCCACACGGTTAAATCTCATTTCATTGGGATTTACTCCAGCGTAAAATAACTCATTTACCACGTATATTGCTCCAGAAAGAGCGCTCATGGCATGAACACAAATGCGCTTCGGACTATGTTTTGTGAGTAGATTTCCTGCGCCGTCGAAATAGAACTTGTCTCCAACATGATGGTGACTGTTGCAACCATGTGACGCAACCACTTCGGCAATTATCGTTTTTTTCATCAAAGCAGGGGCCTTTGATATGATATCTAAGTTCTTGGGATTATTTCGAAATAGATCCAATTCATCATCAGTATACCCGAGATGTTTTTGCATGAATTTCCAGACATTGTCATCTACTGACATCTGAACCCTCCATGTGCCACATTTATTAGCACTGTCTTAGAGCATCCCGCCGCATTATTCAATCGACATTTGATTCATGGTGGGTCGATTGTTACTAGAACTCAAAAGTTACGGTATCGATTTCTGACTTCCCTTAAAAGTAAGAAGACTATTTTCGGTGTTTCCGATAAAGACAGCTTGTTTCAACATTATCAGCTAAGTAGCCTGGTAAAAATGCTAACAGGTTTTGATATAATATTAACAAACATATCATGACATGAATTGATAACTACCTGATATGACGAGCTCAAAATGATGCTCGTAACTTACTTCTCAGGACTTAAAATCCCTCGGGGCTTAGCATAGTGACGGTTCGAGTCCGTCCTAAGGCGCCACAAATCATTAGATATTTCTGAAAATATATCCCAAAATAAATTCATCCATAAGAGCTTCCTGCGTGAAGTAAGGCGCTCAACGATTATTGCGAATCTTGGAATTTCGTCGCTGCCACAAGAGGCTTGACAATAGGATCCCGCACGAGGTTTACTCAAATAATCCATCCAATGAGAGGACAGCGACATGAACAAGTCGCCGGCGCTCAAAAGTCCAATTCAACCGTCCGAAACATTTACCATTTCTAATTCACTGTCTTTATACATCGGTTCCATTCGGAGGGATTGGGAATGAACAAATTCCCGGAAGTTTCGCCTTGGTCTGAATCAATTTCTAGACGTACCTTCTTAACGGCATTAGCAGCAGCCCCAGTTTTGGCTTTAACCGAATCAGCGCCGGGCAAAGTTTTCGCCACGCCTAGGACTGGAGCAGACCTGGTTCTAAAGGATTGCCATCTCGTTACGATGAATGAGAAAATACCATCAGCTCAAGCCATGGCGGTAAAAGGCGACACAATTGTCGGTTTAGGCTCTTATGAAGAAATTGTTAACTTGATTGACAGAAAGACCAGGGTCATTGATCTAAAAAACGACTGCATCAGTCCAGGCCTCATTGACGCCCACAGCCATTTGATAGCTTTTGGACAAATGCAACTCATGTTCGTAATACTCCGACCACCTGAGATAAATTCGTTTGATACCCTTCTAAAAGCTCTTGCCAAGGCGGCAAACGACAGACCCAAGAATGAATGGATTGTGGGGAGAGGGTTCAGAGACTTCAAGGAGGGACGCTTCCCAACTAGGCGTGAACTCGACGAAGCTGTTACCAATAATCCTGTGCTCATTATTCACTGGAGCGGACAGTTCGGGGTAGCCAACACGTCGGCGCTGAAAAAGGCTGATCTGCTGAGAGCCGACATTAAAGACCCATACGGAGCCGCCTATCTTCGGGGCAAGGACAAATTACCCAATGGCATATTAGTTCATTATCCAGCCATTTATTCCGTTTATAGCCCACCCATGACTGATGGGCAACAGTTGGAAGCAGCCACTTGGGCCATGCGTCTTTTTGCTGAACAGGGAGTCACATGCGTTCATGACAACTTCATACCAGCTCAAAAAGCGCTTAAATATCTCGAATTGGAACAACGGTCCGAATTACCAATCAGGGTTCGAGTCTATCCTTACATCCCAAACCTTGAGCGATGCCAAGTTCTATTGTCAAAAGTAAAACGTTACCAGACATCTATGCTCCGACTCCAAGGAGTAAAACTGGCAATTGACGGATACCCGCTTATGTATACTGCTTTGGACAAGCGCAGGGAACGCCTGATCAAGCCAATGCACCCCAAAGATCAGTTTGAAGCTATTGTAAAGGCCATTCATGACGCTGAATTTCAGGTGGATGTTCATGCGGTCGGAGACAAGGCGGTAGATTTGACATTGGACGGATTCCTCAAAGCATGTGGAAGCGCTTCCGAGTGTCGTCGAAGACGTCATAGAATTGAGCATTTCCCTTTTCGCAAACTGGATTCTATAAAACGGGCGGCTGATTACGGCGTCCCTGTATGTTCTCAGCCTGAAATGATAACGGTTCGTGGAGACGAATTGTTAGTTAAATCGGACAAAAAACTTGTAAATTCAATAACGCCAATCGCCACTTTCATTAAAGAAGGAGTAACAATAAGTTTTGGAGCCGATGTTCCGGCTTTCCCATCATATAGGCCTTTGGATAGCATCAAAACCGCCATGTTGAGAAAGACCGAAAAAGGAAAACAGCTCGATCAGGCGGAGCGCATATCATTCATGGCAGGTTTAAGTTGTCATACAATCAATGCAGCCTACGCAGGGTTCGACGAGAAAGAATTGGGCTCGCTGGAAGTTGGCAAGAAGGCAGATTTCGTAATCTGGAATCAAGATTTGAAGAAAATAGAATCAGCCACAGACTTGGCCGAACTTAAACCCAAAGCTACTTTCATAGGTGGAAAAATTGTCTTTGAGTCAAATCCTGGTTTCTTGTTAACTCGAAAAAACTGAGCGCAAATTGACGAACACTATTATGGAAGGTTACAAATCTCGTCAAAGGCGCCAGTTGACAGCTATGTATAAATAAGGATCCAATAAAATGGCGAATACATCTTGCAAGGTCTGCTCGCCCGTCGAAATCTCGGATGATGACGTTTTCACAGCGATGCGTGAGATTTCCGGGTATATCGATATTACACCTTCCGATTTTAAGGAACTCTATATTAAGGCATACCGTCAGGCTCTTTCGAGGTTGACCAGATCGTTGAAAGTGAAAGAAGTCATGACGACCCAAATCATATCCGCTCGACCCGAGTTTTCGCTTGGCGAAGTAGCGGAACTCATGGCCGCCAACCATATTTCAGGTCTGCCCGTGGTGGATGACGACAACAAACCTTTAGGGGTAATATCTGAGCGAGATTTCCTTAAGGTCATGATGGGACGAAAAACGGCAAGCCTCATGGAAATAATAGCCCAATGTCTAGGGGGGAAGACCTGCCTGATGGCGCCTGTCGGAATACAACGCGCCAAAAATATTATGACTTCTCCCGCTGTGATCGTGGGGACGGATGACGAAGTCGATGATGTTTCCAGGCTCTTTGCCTCCAAACGGATTAACCGCGCTCCGGTAGTTAACGCTGAAGGATCAATGGTGGGGATTGTTTCCCGAGGAGACTTAATGAGATCCTTCGAATGTGGGGGCTCAGAATGAATTTTTTCCAGAAAATGAAAGGTTCAGGCCAGAGTCCTCCGGCGGTGTCTCCTTTGGAAATAGGATTGTCCTGGCTAGGTGGCTTTCTTGGAATAAGTCTCATAGGGCTCATAAACAATTTTGTCGTCGGCGCCCAGGAAAACGTATTGATGTTAGCATCGTTCGGAGCTTCCGCTGTGCTACTTTTTGGAGCTCCCAAAAGCCCCCTGGCTCAACCCCGTAATCTTGTAGGCGGACACATTATGGCCGCCTTTATAGGTGTGGCTGTTTCCAGGATATTGATTTCACAACCCTGGTTGGCGTCCGCTCTGGCGGTGGCTACCGCCATCGCCGTTATGCACCTTACTCGAACTCTCCATCCTCCGGCCGGAGCAACCGCTTTGAACGCAGTTATAGGTGGGGCTAAGGTTCACCAACTTGGTTTTGTTTATCCAATCGTTCCGGTGGCGGTAGGCGTACTTATCCTTTTGGTCGTGGCTCTTGTTTTTAACAACATACCAAGAAACAGGCGCTACCCGGAATTCTGGATTTGAGGTGGGGTAGCATTCGGTTGACGGCCTTGTTGGCCTCTATTTCCGAACTGTCTTCTGTCTCTAACGTGCTTGGCGCCGTTTTTTGTATTTGTCTTTGTATGTCTTTATGTAATTTATAAATTCCGTGTTTCCATAAACACTGTTGCGGTTTTCTGATCAGGAAGCGTTTCAGTTCATGCGCATCGCTCCTTTTTTCCCACATTGATTGATTTCCGCCTATGATTCCTCTGTGTTAATTGGACTTAATCCCAGGGACATAACCGCCCCTATTATGGACACAGCGCATGCCAGCAGAAAAGGGCCTGAGAATGACTTTGTAACGTCCGCAAGATATCCTCCGATCCATGGCCCAAGCGCTTGGCCAATCCCAAAAAACAAAGTAATGAAACCAAGCCCTGCGGGGGCCAACCTCGGTCCAACATAATCACCGGCGGTTGCCGCCATGATAGTGGGAATGCTCCATGCCGTAAGTCCAAAAACTACAGCGGAAAGGTAGAATCCAAGTTTTACTTGAACCAACGCGAAAATGGCGTAAGATAACCCAAGCGCAATGTATGCGAATGCAGCCCCTTTGGCGCGACCGAGCTTGTCGGACAAGCTTCCCCAGATGACTCCGCAAAATATGCTCAAACCACCAACTAGAGCCCAAAGCCGGCCGGCTTCGCCGGAGGAAACACCCATTTCCCGACACAGGTACGCAGCAAAAAAAGTCATGTAGATGATGTAGGAAAAGCCATAAAGGAAATAAACCGTGCCAAGATACCATACCGCTTTCATTTTGTAGACTCTGCCCCAATCCAGGGCGGCAGCGGTTGGTTTCGTCGAATCGCTCCCCGTATGGTTTTTTGCTCCAATTTGGCGCAGCCCGATATTCTCGGGCCTATTTCTTATGACTAAACCAGTAACACACGCAATGACCAACACCGCTGCTCCAAGGTAGAACCATGCGAAGCGCCACCCATCAGTTCCATACACACCTAGAATCATTGGCACCACTAGCCCGGCGATCATCGTGCCGCCACCTATCCCCCCGGATACTATCCCTGTGGCGAAACCCCGACGCTCAACGGCGAACCACGCTGAGCCAAGCGCCATAGCCGGAACATAAGCCGCGCCGTGTCCAAGACCGGTAAGTAACCTGGCTCCGAATGCGAAACCAAAGCTTTCCACAAAACCGGTTAAAATCATCGTTACGCCCATCAGTGTCAAAGCCAGTGTAATAATTATTCTGGGCCCAAAACGCGCGGCGAGAAATCCTCCTATAATGGCCATGACGAGGTATCCAATAAAATTCCCTGTCCCCAACAACCCCAGTTCGGTGTAGTTGAAATGGAGCCCATCCTTCATTGCCGGCAGTATCAGCGTATAGGACATTCGTCCGAAACCGTGGGCCCCTACGGTTACAAGGAATCCCGCCAGGATAACAAACCATCCGTAATGAATCCTTTTTTCGTTCATTGGTGTAACTCGACCTTTCATCCAGGCCTGGATATCGAATCAGTCCTTTTTCTCGACATTAACCATATTTTTTTTGTGGAACTCAAGGGGGGTCATCCTTTCTTCGATACAAACCTTCCAGAAAGAATTGGCCATATCGGCGAAGGAGTCAAAATCGTCGACTATGGTCTGGGTAATCTGATCCATAGTTTCGGTTGAGATTTTCATGGACTCAATCAGCTCCCGTCCCCCTTGTGCTGTCGCGTTCAGAATTGTCTGGGCTTTCTCTTGAAAAAATGGAAGCGTCATAAGTTCGGCCGCAGGTCGATAGATCTCAGCTAGAAGACCTTTACCAAAAAGCATGTTTGCGTAACCTGATAAATAATTAAAGACAGAGGTTTCCGGGAATCCGGCGACTGACAGGACAACCGCCTTTGGAGGTTTTTGGCGAACAGGATGATGTGTCTTGTCGTCGTGTCTGAACATGAAGGGTTCCAGGATTGGCAAAGTGCGCTCAATGAATGTTTTCATCCTGGCGTTCAATGTGAAATGATACAGCGGAGTGGCGTAAACAACGATGTCCGATGCCACCCAATTCGGAAACAATTCCCTGGTCATGTCATCGTCGTGCAGGCAAACTCCAGGGGTCTTAGTCCAACATGTATAACATCCGATACAATTCTTGATTGATTTTTTGCGAAGTTGGACTATCTCTACGTCTGCCCCGGCTTCTCTCATGCCCCTTGCCAAAGCATCGAGCAACATTTCTGTCTTGCTGATTCCTCTACTTCGGGGACTTGAATTAATTCCAAGAACTTTCATTTTAATTCCCTTTCGCTATTGCGGAGGCCGAACTGACCCATTTTGACCACATTCGGAATTTTTTTGGGCTCAAACTGATTTTCTGAGTATCTCTAAGGCTTCTGGAGAGACAGAGGTGAAATGGACCAGAATGCAGTACACTTGATCTTTTTTCTTCACCGACACCACTTTTGCGTAGACGATGGCTTCCGAGGCCTCCCCACTGGGTCCATGTAAAGTGAATCTGAGATTTTCCCACTGTTTTATGGCTGTTTCGAATTCAAACTCGGCCTCCCTGTCAGACACAGCAGTCATCAATGCTGCTGTGCCCTCGCACGACACTGTCTTCTCCTCCAACCTGTAGCAGGTGACCGGTAAAGGTTGTTCCAGTTTACGCAGGCCTTCATCTTCATCTTTGAGTGTGACCGCATATTTCCCTTTAATGCCCCTGACGTCGAAAAGCGTCACTTTTCCGGAGAAGCCTTTCATTTCGACCTGCAAGGTTTTCCTAACATCCAGAATATCGGCCAGTCTTTCGTAGGTAGATTGCGTTATTAGCACCTGGCCTCCAACCGTGTATGATTCGACTCGACCCGTAAAATTGACATCTGGACCAACCGCTCCGTATTTGACCCTTTGGTCTGAACCTATATTGCCTACCACCGGTTTTCCTGTATTGACTGCGATACCCATTTCCAACCTAGGTAATCCGTCCTTTACATTCGTGGCGTTAAGTTCGTTCATGGCCTGCTGCATCTTTAAAGCGCACGCCACTGCAGCCTCAGGGTGATCCTCAAGAGGTTCCGGCGCTCCAAAGAAAGCCAGAATACCATCTCCTATAATTTCATCTATTATACCCCTGTGATCCAACAATATCTGGACCATTTTCCCCAGGTACCTGTTAAGAAGAGTGATGATGGCTTCTGGTTTCATGTTTGCTGTAAGCGCAGTGAATCCCCTGATGTCGGACATCATCATGGATATTTCACGAATCTCCCCACCCAGTTTGAGGCCGTCATGGGAGTCCAGAAGTCGATTCACAACTTCCTGAGTCACATATCTGCCGAAAGCGTCACGAATAAAATCCCGTTCTCTTAGTCCATGCGTCATGTCGGTAAAAGATTTAGCGAGTGTGCCCACTTCATCAGTGCGATTTGCAGCCTTGAGAGATATATTGAGGTCACCATGGCTTACCTTAGTGGTTGCTTTGGCCATTTCTTTGAGGGGTTTTGATATGGATCTGGCTATGAAAATACTAACTAGAGCGAGCAGACCAATCCCTACAAGACTAGCAAGAAAAGTCTTATGGTGCAGGTTATCAACTTCCGAAAAAAGTTCAGTCTTGGGGAATACCGTCCCAAATACCCATCCTGTGGACAGAATATGGGAATAGGCCAGGAAAGAATCTTCACCTCCCAGACTTGAACCAATATCTATAAAACCTTTCTGTGTTTTAAGAATTTGTCTTCCCAAAGACCTTAGCCGTTCATCTCCATTGGACTCAGCGATACTGAACAGTGATTCTTTCATCACATAATTGAAATTCGGATGGGCTACAAAAGTTCCTGTATTTGTGACCACAAAACAAAAACCTTTTCGGGTCTCATTGACGCTATTTACAAGTTTTATCAGCCATTCAAGACTTACATCAGCCGCCACTACTCCTCTTGCCCCGAGTTGTTTCCCCTCTTCTGACAGTTCAAAAAAAGGATATGAGTAGGTTACCAACAAAGCGCTTCCTGCAGTTTCAAAATACGGTTCACTTGGAACAGG
>JAZDKD010000401.1:0-7023 GCA_043803345.1 Pseudomonadota bacterium | reverse complement strand
GTAGATAATCCAGCCTAAAAAAGCTATTCCAACCTTGCCCCCAATGGTGATCGGGCGGATTACGGTTTTTTTGCCCGCCAGGCTCAGACCCCAGTGGATATAACAAATCATTAGGATGACATCTACAGTGTCAATTCGAATCCCCTCGCTGAAAAGCACTGATTCAAAGGGTAGTCTTTCAAAAACGAAATGCCATCCAAAACCTAGAGCAAGCATAATTAACATCGTCAAAAGAAGAAATATTTTTATGTTTCGTAGAAATATCGCAATTCCCGCAAAGAATAAAATACTGGCGTGAATGACTATGAATGCTCGATAGCCTGTAGAAAGAGCTGTTACGTAGGCGTATCCTCCAATCAACGCCAACATGGAGATCGCAAAAAAAAGTTTAAAGTTTTTTATCGAAACCATGTGAATACCCATAGTATGTTCCAGTATTATGTTGTTACGTTAAGACAAACCTTGGAATACCTAATAGGAGCCGGTGCCTTTAAAAACTTCGAAAATTGTACGTAAGAGTATTTTGATATCTAAAAATATGGAATAGTTTTTCACATAATAGACATCGTAGTGTGTGTTCAAATGCATCGGTAAATCGCTTCTGCCCGAAACCTGCCACCAACCCGTGACTCCTGGAGGAACAAGGACCCTTTGCCATTGCCAGGACTCGTATTCTTCAGTTATAAATGGTTGTTCGGGCCGAGGTCCCACCCAGGACATTTCACCTTTCAAGACATTGAATAGTTGAGGTAATTCGTCAAGAGACGTTCGCCTAAGCCATCTCCCAACTCTTGTGACACGAGGATCTTCATTAATCTTGTAAATTTTTTGACCCTGCTCATTTGTTTGTGTTACAGAGGCCTGCAATTCTTCCGCTCGCTCAGTCATCGTCCTAAATTTGTACATTCCAAAGATTTTGCCGCCTTCTCCAACCCTCGAGGCAACAAAGACGCCCGGACCCGGGGAGTCAATCTTTACAGCGACCCATATCACAATAAGAATTGGCCAGGTCAACAGAATTAGAATCACTGAAATCGCAATATCCATAATTCTCTTGGAAAATCTTTTTCCCCCTGTTATGACAGGCTCACGCATACCTATCAAAACCGTGTCACCCAATTTTTCGACTTCAGCTTCCACCAAGGCAAGCTGAACGTAATCCGGAGCAAGATATATTCTAACAGGAAGGCGAAACAGGCCCGTGACCAACGATTCAACGAAATCTTTGTAGGGATCCGAAAGCGATATTACCAGAACGTCAACTTCATTCTCTTTAATTATTCTTTCGAGATCATGAATTGTACCCAGAAAAGGCGCCGACAAATCTATATTGTCAGGCGCTTCAAAATCAACGAATCCTACCAGCTTGAAGACTGATCCCATTTCCTCTCTAATGCGTCTTGCCAATAGAGTTGCGTTGTTCCCTGCGCCGACTATCAAAAGTCCTGTTTTGTCGCTTCTCCGGCGCTTATTATTTAACAAACGCCAGACAATGTACCTCACGGCAACAAGGGCCATGAAATTTAAAGCCGTGAAATAAATTACAAGTAATCGTGAAGTGTCTCTAAAAGTGAAAAATAATAGGCCCGCAAATACCCATACTCCAAGACCGTAGGAAAAAGTCAGGCGGGTGATCTGCATTGATAAATTAGGTATTCTCTTGTAGTTGTATACTCCTGTGAGCGCAAAGAGCACATGAAACAGGAAAGGCGCAAAAAAATAGAGGGAATAATGAGGAATGATAAAAGGATACTCGACTTGTTGGCCCGGCAAAAAAGGTCTGAAATATTCAGTGACCCAGAGCATTATCATTGTTATCCAGAAATCCGCAACAATAAGCGCTAGTTTGTATTTGTGATATTGTTTAAACATTTATACCTATTCTGGTGGTTCCAAACAGCCAAAACGCAGGTCGCTAGATTGACGGTAACTCTGTTTGCTGTGTTAAGTTATCATTATTGCAAGAGCTTTGAATGAATTAGGGGTTCAATTCAAAATTAGGCGTGACCTTATAATATTTTTGCGAAAGACACTAATTCTTTTTGCATTGCCAAAGATAATTTTGAAGTCTTTCAGCAGTAATGTTGGTATATTATACAACAGAAAATAGGGCGTAAAATTATTCGATAAGTAATTAGACAAATGTCCAATTCAAAGCATTCCAGAACAAGAACAGTATTGATAAACTTATTAGTTTTTGGGGTCTTGCTGACTCTGATCATCATAATAGGAGAATTACTCCTTGGATTGTTCATTCCAAGAATCGATTACCGGGGAATATCCAGATTGACATTCTCACCTATTGCGTATGAGATGATTCCAAACATTAATGTTGAACGTGAGGGTGTTAGAATATCGACTAATTCAGACGGATTTCGGGACACAGATTTCTCCGGCGAACCCAGACCAGATCAATTTGTAATAGCTGTTTTGGGGGACTCTTACACTTTTGGTCAGGGTGTTCCGCAGTCTGAAACATTTCCTGCAGTGCTTCAGAAACTTCTGAACCAGTCACATGGCGTCCCGAAGTTCCGTGTTTGGAACTTGGGGGTTTCCGGATATAATACAGAGCAAGAGAGTTATCTGTTGAAAACTTTTGTTTTGCCAAGGAAACCGAATTGGGTCGTCGTTGGATTAAATCTCAATGACTATGAACCCATAGTGGTTGATAATACTGTGGGTGGTGGGGAAAAATTGGGGGACGGCTCAGTGCTGAACCGCTTGATAAATTTTTTTCGAGACGACCTGTTGATCACTCACATTGTTCTACAAAAGTTTGGCAATCTCGTTCGAATGCTTGATCCCAATTGGACTAATTCAGCTTATTTCTTGGAGATTTCTAATCAATATTTGAAGCCAAACGGTGGATGGGACGATGTATCAATGTTATTACAGAATATGAAAAGCGAAGCCGATGCTGCAGGGGTAGGTTTCACGATTGCCGTTTTGCCCGTAATGTGGGATTTTCAGAATTATTTGTTCGAAGAAGTCAACGACGTCATAGTCAATTTCTTAAAGAATAAGAATATAGATCATGTAAATATGTTGCCGTATTTCAAGTCAGAAAAAAATGCAAATTGGAGCGTTTCACCTATAGACACTCATCCGAACAGCCGAGCCCAACTGATTTTTGCCAAGGCGCTGGCTGATCATTTTAATGCGAAAATATTAAATGAAAAAGCTGAAAGATAGCATTAAATAGCCCAAAAAATTGGACACCCCCGGAAAAGTTATCTTCAGGGACACCTTTTGGGCCGGGAAAACTGCAGTTGGATAAATAGCATTCGGCTGGTTTTCTCATATCCAGTCAACATGTTTAAGGCATAACCTGCAGGGACGTTGGGACATTATTGAATTAACATTACTAAAATAGAATTTATAATTGAAAACATTGCAAATTGTTGCTTGACTTAATCGGCTGATTTCAACTATTTCTCAAACCGTCGAAAATGCGTTTTGGGTCCTTAATGGTGGTATCAAGAATCCCCCAAACGCTGATCTCATAATTTAGAAAAGCGACGAGATAGTTATCCGAACTTTGCGTCAAATAATCAGTTCGAAGTTTTGGTCATCTTAACTCGGGGAGATCGATTCTGAAATGCGGAAAGCAGAAATATACCGAATCAGAAAAGTGGCGGACACGAAAAACGATCCTCTAGCACAATTCAATCTTGGTTTCATGTATGAAAATGGTTTTGGGGCGCCGCAAGATCGCAAAGAAGCCGTAAAATGGTATCGACTGGCTGCGGAACAAGGATATTCGGTGGCTCAATTCAATTTGGGTAAAATGTACGCAGATGGTATGGGAACACCAAAAGACGACGAAGAGGCCGTAAAATGGTATCAACTCTCTGCTGAAAACGGCTCGGCCGACGCTCAAAACAATCTGGGGTCGATGTACAAGCGAGGTTTCGGAGTAAACAAGGATTTTTGTCAGGCAGTAAAATTATATCGACTCGCAGCGGACCAAGGTTTGGCTGAGGCTCAGTACAATCTGGGGTCGATGTATAGAAGCGGATTGGGAGTTGAGCAGGATTATTCGGAAGCCTTGAGATGGTATCGCCTTTCAGCGGCCCAAGGCTTGGCTGAGGCTCAAAACAGTCTGGGTTTCATGTATGAAAATGGCTTGGGAACACCGGAGGACCATGAAGAATCTGTGAGATGGTATCGCCTTTCAGCGGCCCAGGGTTTAGCTGAGGCTCAAAACAATCTGGGTTTCATGTATGAAAATGGTTTGGGAACACCTCAAGACTTTGGACAGGCTGTGGAATGGTATCGACTTTCGGCGGCCCAGGGTTTGGCTGAGGCTCAGAACAATCTGGGGTTGATGTATAGAAACGGATTGGGAGTTGATCAGGATTTAGAGAGAGCTGTGGAATGGTATCGCAAGGCGGCGGACCTGGGATATTCGGCTGCCCAGAGCAATCTTGGGTTTATGTATGATAATGGGCTCGGAGTTCCCCAGGACCGTTATGAGGCTGTAAAGTGGTATCGATTGTCTGCCGACCAGGGAAACGTCATAGCGCAATACAACCTTGGAGTCATGTATGAGAGTGGTAAAGGAGTCACCCAGGATTACACGGAAGCGATAAAGTGGTATCAACTGGCTGCTGACCAGGGCTTGGCGGAGGCCCAAGACAGTCTGGGCCTGATGTGCAAGAGTGGTTTGGGCGTTCCCCTGGACTATAGTGAGGCAGTGGCATGGTATCTTAAAGGCGCTGATCAGGGGTTGGCCGAGGCGCAATACAACCTTGGAGTTATGTATGAGAGTGGTAAAGGAGTCACCCAGGATTACACGGAAGCGATAAAGTGGTATCAACTGGCTGCTGACCAGGGCTTGGCTGAGGCTCAAAACAGTCTGGGGCTGATGTGCAAGAGTGGTTTGGGCGTTCCCCTGGACTATAGTGAGGCAGTGGCATGGTTTTGTTTGGCCACCGACAAGGGTTATTCATTCGCTCAGAACAACCTGGGTTATATGTACGAACACGGTTTGGGTGTAACTCTGGACTATGATGAGGCGATAAAGTGGTATCGACTGGCTGCTGAGCAGGGATTAGCTGAGGCTCAAAACAGTCTGGGGCTGATGTATAGAAACGGATTGGGGGTTGAGCAGGATTATTCAGAAGCCTTGAGATGGTATCAACTGGCTGCTGAGCAGGGATTGGTGGCTGCCCAGAGTAATCTGGGTTATATGTATGAACATGGTTTAGGTGTGACAAAGGATTACGATGAGGCTGTAAAGTGGTATCGTATGGCTGCTGAGCAGGGTAACGTGTTAGCTCAAAACAATCTTGGTTTCATGTATGATAACGGATTCGGGGTTCCTCAGGACGCTGGGGAGGCTGTAAAGTGGTATCGTATGGCTGCTGAGCAGGGTTATTCATTAGCTCAATTCAATCTGGGGGTAATGTGCGAGTATGGGCAGAGTGTGGCTCAAGACTACAACGAAGCTTTGAAGTGGTATCGCAAGGCTGCTGATCAAGGTTTACCGGACGCTCAAAACAACCTTGGTTTGATGTATAAGCACGGCTTAGGGGTACCAGAGGACTACGATGAGGCTGTGAAGTGGTATCGTATGGCCGCTGAACAGGCTTATTCAAAAGCTTTGAATAATCTGGGAGTTATGTATGAAAATGGTTTAGGGGTTCCACAAAACTACAAAGAGGCGTTGAAATGGTACCGCAAAGCTGCCGAGCAGGGATATTCAGTGGCTCAATTCAATTTGGGAGTAATGTATGAGAATGGCCTTGGGTTACCCCAAGATTATATTAAGGCTCTAAAATGGTATCGCAAGGCTGCCGATCAAGGTTTACCGGACGCTCAAAACAACCTTGGTTTTATGTACAAAAACGGTTTTGGGGTTTCAGAAAACTACCATGAGGCTTTGAAACTATATGATATGGCGGCTGAACAAGGCCATACAGCGGCCCGATTCAATTTAGGCGTAATGTGTGAGAATGGTTTCGGAGTGACTAGGGACTATGATAAAGCGTTAAAACACTATCGCAAAGCTGCTGATCAAGGTTTACCGGACGCCCAAAACAGATTGGGATGGATGTGTCAAAAAGGTTTAGGAACGCCAAAAGACTATAAGGAAGCCGTAAAGTGGTATCGTATGGCTGCAAGACAGGGACACCCCGCCGCTCAATTCAACCTTGGAGTAATGAGCGAAAACGGTTTAGGATGCCCTCAAAACTACAAAGGGGCGGTAAAATTATATCGACTCGCAGCGGACCAAGGTTTGGCTGAGGCTCAGTACAAAATGGGGCTAATGTTCGAAAATGGCGTAGGCGCGGCTCAGGATTATGTTGAGGCCATCAAGTGCTATCGTCGGGCAGCCGATCAAGGCTATGCTGAAGCGCAAACCCACCTTGGTTCGATTTATGCCCATGGAAAGGGAGTCAGTCAGGACTACGGAGAAGCCAAGAGATGGTTTGACAGAGCCGCTCACAACGGATCACCCGAGGGGCTGCGCTGCGTCGGACTCGTACACTATTATGGCTGGGGAGTTAGACAAGATCTTAAAGAAGCGGCTAAGTGGTTCAAGCTCGCCTTTCGAAGGGGAGACACACAATCTGAGTCCTACTTGCATGAGATTGAAAGTCAACTCAGGATCAAAAAGAGACGGCCTGCAGCTTCAGTGTCAAAAGGGGCAAAAAACAAAAGGACATCAGAAAGTTCTCATGAATCTTTGGACGAATTATTTGCTGAACTTAACAAACTGGTTGGTCTACAAAGGGTAAAAGATGAGATTGATCAGCTAATCAAGCTGGTTCAGGTGAGGAAAATGAGGGATTCACAGGGTTTGAAATCCGACTCATTCTCATTGCATTGCGTATTTTTCGGCAATCCGGGCACGGGAAAAACCATGGTTGCAAGGATTTATGGCAAAATGCTGAAGGCCCTAGGGTTGTTGAGTAAAGGACATCTTGTGGAAACCGACAGGTCAGGCTTGGTCGCGGGCTACGTTGGCCAAACTGAACTTAAAACAGATAAAAAGATTGTTGAGGCTCTGGGTGGAAT
>JAZDKD010000400.1:0-3291 GCA_043803345.1 Pseudomonadota bacterium | reverse complement strand
GAAGGAAAGACCCTGGTTAGGTATCGGACTAAGGGCGCCTCGGGAATATTTTGTGGACAGCTACAAGATTGGACACCCACAATATTCTAAAGAGCAGTTTACCCAGGATATTCAAGTCCTGGAAACTCAGGAAAATATGTTTTTGACGACGCTCGTGGGGCTGGGGATTCCCTTTTTTGTCCTTTACATGTTTTTTCTGATTGTCTTTGGGTTCAGATTGCTGGCTAATTGTATCCGGGGCCCTTCCGGGGAATCAACTATCTCTCCTGTTTCTTTGCTGATACCACTTGCAGCGGGTATCGTCTACTGCACAATGACTGATATATTGATGTTGCCGTCATCCGCGTGGTTTTTTCACGTCCTGCTTGGGATGGCGCCAACATCTGCGAGCATGTTTTTCAAATCAAGTGTTGAAAAGAACCATGTGACAAAAAGGCTGGCGATGGCGACTGCAACCATCGCCATTGGCGTAGTCATAGGCACGCATCCATTTCTTGCTCCCTACAAATTGTCAATAAACAGCATATTGGATTGGGTCAAATCACTTCCAGTAATCACTGGTTTTGTAATGGAAGAGTCGGGGAGCCAAACTACCTCGAGTTCATCCAAAACCGGAGATGAAAATCGCAACGATCCTCAACTTCCCGGGAGCTACTCGCCGCATGAAACTTCCCAGATAGGAACTCTCATCGTAAAAATTCCGGATTATCGTGGAATAGAAGTTGGTTGGGGAATATGCGCGATTATAGATAATTCGAAGTCTATGTCTGCCGACGGATCGCCTTGGGAACCCAATAAACTGGCGGCAGCAATCAAAGTGGCCGGAGAGATAGGGGAATCGATGCCAAAAGATTCCCGGTTGATGATTCGCTCCTTCTATGACGAAGGGCCACTTTACCGCAAAGGCAAGGATCTGTATTTACGGGTCACCAAGGTGATTTCAGGATGGGCGGCGGGGCCGTTATTGTTGTCTGGTATAGACTTGAAACACCTCATTTCCGACAGCGAAAATAATTTGTGCATGGCCGCTGCCTCGAGCCTGGAAACTGATTTCAGGAAGAACGATTCGCAATTCCCCAGGGTCCTGTTACTGACTGATGGGACGAGACAATGCCAATTAACTGATTTCATGAACAAACTTCGAGTAAAAAAGTTTGGGTGGGATGCCGCGCGACTCGATCTAATCGTCTTTGGGAACAAAGCAATGGTAGGGGGCAACATACAATCAGTCATTTCAAAAACAGGAGGAGTATTCCTTGAAGTGATCGATCCCAACGCCATTCATGGAATGGTAGAACTTTATTTAAGATTTTTGAAAAAACCACTAGAACAGTTAATAACTGTAACAAGAACAGACGGTTTATCAAAACCAACCGACGCAAAACCATCAGAGCAGTTGATCTTGCAGTCGGGCATTTACAACATTGCGATTCCGGCTATCGGCGGTTCATCCGGCGAAAAACGTATTATAGAGAGGGTTAAGGTGGTAGGCCACAAGACCACGATTGTCGAGATACCAGCGGACGAAAAAGAGAAACCTTATATCAGATACCTAGGTGAAAATTAGTGTTCGATTTGAAATACTCTGACACCCTTTTCTTCAAAAATTGGTGGAAAAATTGTTTTGTCAAGAGCAGCAAAATATTTCTTAGAATTGGTTTGATACCAAATGAATCCATTGAAGGGTTCAAAATAGGGGGGGGATGCCTTCAACCTTTCAGGGTCAAAATCCTCCAGTCGCACGATTAGGTATTTGATATGGTTAGATTTACAAAAATTTTTTATTTCTTCGGGGTTGGATGAATAATATTCATTAAGAAGATCGAAAGTCCTCTTTTTGACTTTGTCCCAGTAGGGTTCGACCCACGTGTGTGACAATGCGTAAGTTACATAAGCCGGACGTTTCGCAAAGGTTACGACATCATTCATAATATTTGGATGGCCCGCAATAAGAGCGTTCTTCTGTGTTGTTTGCAGAAATTTATACAAATTGTGATGTTCGGAGAAATCATAAAATCCGACATGGCGCCCCTTAACGCAGGCAAAGACCAACAGCGTCAGAATAAGTCCCCACTTTCTAACGTGGCTGGTTGTCATCTTGTCAAATAGAATCCGTAGAGCTACAGCGAAGGTGATACAATTGACCAGGTTCGCCGTGAAGAAGATGTATCTTCCTGGAACGAACAGCTTGACCGCAAATAGTCTGGCGATTGTATACAGTATTAAGGAGGCGGGGATAATAAATAGCATTCCTCTCAAGCCCTTCCATCTTAGAACCGGCTTATAATTTAGAAAGGCTAATAAATACACGGCAGCGACAATAATTGCCATGATCCAACCTGTTACTGGTACCCCGTAAAGAAATGAGAAATTCAGGATCCAGGGCCAAACCAATTCATGAAAAAAACCCGGCGAGGGATACAGTTGATAGCGGCCAAACTCCCCATACTCACTTTTCCCGGACATCTCAACCCAACTTATCAAATGCCCGGTGTTAGATTGATACCACATAACGTTGGCGACGAATAAAACAAGACCAAGGATTGCCGGAAGGTTTAAAGTTAGAAACCTGTTGAGCATTTTCAGTTTCGTTTCTGGGGGGGCTTCTTCTGGCTTGTCCCTGAAACTCATGTCCAGGTGAGATTCGCATGGTAGGTTAACAACCAAGGAACAAATCCAGCGGCGAACCTTTGAGATTAATTGAAATGTTTGTGGAAAAAACTTGGGACCGAACTTTGTTGAAACAAGAAGAATATGCGTGACCAGACATAAGATAAAAACGTACGGATTGAGCACAGATTGAATCAAAATGACCAATCCTGCAGAAAAGATTTTTCCCTGCGAAACGAACAGGAGATACGCTATTAACAAAGGGAACACGAATCCGCGTGATAATCCTCCAGCTATCTGGTCCTGAAAACCGCTGAACAGGAAATAGACAATTACGACTAGAAACGCTGTGAAGTCATCACCGAACAACCGTCCCCAGGCAAACCATAATCCAGCCGTTATTATGAAAAGTAAGGCTGAAAGAATGTTAGACAGGAGCAACGGATTAAGCCAAATACAACCGATACGATAAATTGCCTTCAAGCCTACCGGAACATAACTCTCCGCATATAAGGCCAGGAAGTCATTCTGAAACAGGCTGGGATCACACCAACGTTCCATCCAGAAAATTTGTTGTCGCGCATCAGGGCTGATAAGGTGGGGATTAGTAAATATGTCGAAATTTCCAACAAGAAAAACCAGAGAGGCCAATGCAATCACGGCAAGCCAAAGCAGAAGGGT
>JAZDKD010000399.1:0-12464 GCA_043803345.1 Pseudomonadota bacterium | reverse complement strand
TTGTCAAACGCCTCACCAGCAGCGTCATCACGGGTTTTGCCCACAACTTCAATGTCCAATGGCGACTGGACATCAAATAGCGTAGTGTGACCACCAGACACAACCATACCGATGAATGGATATTGAATCTCATCGCTTTCCAGCATGGCGGCAAAAAGATGTCCATGGAGGTGATTGACCGCGCAGATAGGTTTGTCCAGAGCCATTGCAATGCCTTTCGCCGCTCCTATTCCCACGAGGAGGGCGCCTATAAGACCCGGCCCTTTTGTTACACATATGGCGTCAAGTTCGCCAAATTTGACTTCGGCGTCTTCAATGGCTTTGGCGACAACCATAGAAATACATTCGATGTGTTTTCTGGACGCAAGTTCGGGAACTACCCCACCGTATTCACGATGGAATTCGATCTGAGACACAACCACGTTTGAGAGAGCCAGTTTGCCGTCAACCACAACTGCGGCGGCAGTTTCATCACAAGATGTTTCTATACCCAATGCAATCATCGGATTGGATTTAAACCTTGTTCCAGATTTTTGGTAAACCATACTTCTATTTCAGTCCATCCGTCAAATCGAGCGTTAACAGGTAATTTACAATTCCTGTTCCAGGGCTGAAGCATCAATCCTACTCCGATTCCTGCGGAGAGGTAATCGCCGAGGTGCATTTCATCGTCCTCAATTATGAAATTAGCCTTCGAATCCTTTAGAAAGGCGCGTTTGTCCCTGGAGCCTCCGATCACCATCATCTCCGGAACGTCACCGTTCCAGGAAAGGGCCTCAAGTTGCCTCTTTGCGGAATTGGGGTCAGTTCTCCCGGTTATAAAGAGTAGCGGCCCCCGAGACGCTTCGTATATCTTCTCAAGAGTTTCCACTGCGCCTTCGTAGGGATCTATGGACTCCATCGAATAAAGGTGGGCCACTGCCTCTTTCAACACGCTGGGACTGAGTTCAAGTGGATCCAAATCCCATGTCAAGAGATCGCTAGGCGCTATTGCGCGTCCAGTGATTCGGTTCACATGATCCAATATGACTTCTATGGAACGCAAAACAACTCCATCCACATCAAACGCTAATTTCATTTGCGAGCCTCATTCATTTAGATTGTTGAATTAATCTTAAAAGCCTTATACTAAATATTTATTCCGGAATCACGGATTTACAAGGTTGAAGAACGGCAGCGGAGCTTTAGGAGAGACCTTTTGTGAAGACTGACATCATGCTGCGTTCCGTAATCGGACTTGCTTCGGTAATTGTCTTCGGAACCCTGGGTTATATGCTCATTGAGAAATGGTCGTTTCTCGATGGTCTTTACATGACAGTGATAACAATATCCTCAATTGGATTTGGAGAGGTTCATCCACTGAGTGACACAGGACGAATTTTCACTCTCATACTTGTTTTCCTAGGGTTCGGAGTTGTTGGTTACGTTCTGGTTTCGGGAAGCAAATTTATTATTGAGGGTGAAGTCCAGAAGATTTTTACCAGGCGGCGTTCAATGAAAGCTATTGAGAAAATCAAGGATCATTTTGTTGTCTGCGGATTTGGACGCATGGGGGCGTTTGTGTGCCAGCAATTCCATGCGCGGGGAATTCCCTTTGTGGTAGTTGAAAATAATCAGGAATCCCAGTTTAGGATTTTGGAAGCCGGTTATTTTCTGTCTCCAGGAGACGCGACACAGGAGAGCGTCTTGCTCGGAGCTAATGTAAAAGTTGCCCGAGGTTTGGTGTCAGTTCTGAATTCGGACGCCGCCAATGTCTATGTTGTGCTCACCGCCCGAGAAATAAACCCAACCCTCGAAATCATTGCCCGAGCGGGCGAAGAAGGGGCACAGAAAAAACTCATGAGGGCCGGTGCCAATAGGGTGATCAGCCCCTATCAGGTTGGCGGAATGCGCATGGTTATGGGAATTCTAAAACCTGAGGTGATGAATTTCTTGGAAGTCGTAATGGATTACAGGGACATGAATATTGAAATCGAGGAGATCTGCGTTGCCGAAAACTCGGCTTATGCGGGAATGAGTCTCATAGACACCGACATAAAAAAAGACCTCAACCTGATCGTGATAGCAATAAAGAAAAGCAGCGGTAAAATGGTTTTCAATCCTGGCCCACAAACAATCATTGAGGGAAATGACACGTTGATAGCGATGGGGGACAAAACAAACCTCAGCGCTTTTGAGAAAAAATCGCGTCTACAAACTTCATGGTAATTGTGATATAATTCGATTATGAACATAGCATCATTTATAAAAACATTAATTGCATTGACTTTTGGGGCCGTATTGTCACTTTCGTCTTCCTCAACCTGCGATGCCTACGACATTACGGGAATGTGGGTCGGCAACGCAAAGGGTTCGATTTTTGGAGCCGAGGGCTCGGTTACAATAACCTCTCAACGAGGTGAGGAAATTTTGGGAATTATAGAGGGTGGCAACTTTTTCGGGAAGGCGAAATTCGAAATCCGCGGCAGGATACAGGGTAACTACATTTTTGGAGCAAGAGACGGTAATTCATTTCACGGTTATATTTATCCGGACTGGACTATCCGAGGAGTTTTCAAAGGCATTGATGGAGACACTTACCAGGTCTTTCTCAAGCGCCCGTACAATAATTACTGGGGTCCCACCCAAGGACCTTGGTCATATAACTGAAGACACAAAAGCTCGGAAGTCATTCTAAAAATTATTGAGAATAAACATTGTTAGGGTTGATCATCGATCTGGAACTCAAATTGCCTGATGCCGCCCGTCATGAGGAGTTGAGATCCAGCATAGTAAACACAGTGGTCACGGACCAATTCCGCCAGCCAATTCTAACCGAAATAGATTACATTCATTTCACTGAAATTAAGTTCTTGCCACGCTTATATGGGCATTACGATTTTCTCATTCTAAGCCCGCAAGGCGCTCCATGGAACTCATATCGTGAATCCCGTAACCAGGCTCTCGAAAATACCGCAAATTTAGTGCGCGCCTTAATTCTGGAAGAGAATATTCCGACCTTGGGGATTTGCGGAGGACACCAGTTTCTAGCGTTGACCTTCGGCGGAGAACTTGGTTTCATTGACAAATCAATAACTGATTTTTCTGGACCGGCCTACCCGGATAATTGTCTTTCGGAGAAAGGGGTAGTCACGTTGATGACATTGAGAGACGACCCCATATTTGATGGAATAACTTCTAATCCAGGACAATTCTTGGCAATGCAAAACCACGTAGAAGAAATTAAGATTATCCCCCCAGGGTTCGTGAACCTTGCATGCAGCCGGTTGTCCCACTTGCAACTCATTAGGTTACCGGGAAAAGTCGTATATGGTCTAGCTTTTCATCCTGAAAGAGGGTGGAGTTTGGAAGGTGATGCAGAAGGAATTTTGGCGCCAACGGGAAAAAGGATACTTTTAAACTTCATGAAAATGGCATATGCTCATAAGAGGCGCTGCGCCCTAGGCTGATCTTTTCGATAAGGTCTAAGCGAATCAGAGCTCTATCCCCTAATGAAAGGTTGCTTGATGAACGAACTCGAGAAAATAGCCATAAGACTCAAGCACTGGATCGGACACAACCTGGAACACGTCAAGTCTTATGAAGATGTAGCCCAAGTGTTGCTCGGTTTGGGGTTTAAGGATGCGTCTATGCAGATTCAGAGAGCCGTGGAATTGAGTTCCGAGGCCAACCAGAGTTTTCAGGCGGCTTTAAATTCCATTGAATCCGAAATGGAACATGATTCGGATTGTCAACATCCTGAAACAACGCGTAATGCTCATTCATTGGAAGGGTCTCACGAGCACATTCATGAACATGGCGATTCCTTGAATCACAGGCATTCTTGACATAAACTGTAGTTGTAAATTTATCTGTTGAAACTTTGTATTGTCGCGTTTGGGTGAGAATTACCGTTTACGGTTATCAGGAGGTATTCATGGAAGCCAGAACTTTTGAAATGGAATTTGCAAAATTTATTCAGAAATTTCATCAAGACATCAGGGACGCTTTCATTGAGGACACGTTTCATAAAAGGGAAATTTTGTCTCATTATCAGCTGGCCCGCGAAATGCTCGAAGAACTGGCAGACTCAGTACTCTCCGAATTTACGGTCAACATTGACAAGAAAACCTCAGTCGAAACAGTAGCCGATCGATATGTTCAACTTGGAATAAGATGTTGTGATGATGGCTTGAGCTACTCTGAGATGGTGAGAGTATTCATCCTACTCAAACGCCATATTTGGCTATTTTTTCAGGAAAGTAATTTCGCCGGACAACCCTTCGATGTCAGATCGATCGTGGCGTTGAACAACAGGACTGCGCTTTTTTTTGATCGCGCGATGTATTATTTTCTCGTGGGATTTGAGCAGACTCAATCTGAGATCAAGACCGAATTTGAGGATTTGTATAACAATTTTGTGGATCGAATATACCGGGATATAAAAACAAGAATGAAATCATAGAGAGGATATAAGTCTTTTTTCTGAATTTATTGGGAACTTGCGAGGCAATAAAAGGATAGCGTTAGCTATCCTTTTTGTTTTGGCTGTGGATGGAAGGGTCCTTTGGGAAGAAAGCGTTTGTTAACTTTTACTGAACGACCTGAACTGTATATCCGAATTTGTCGCCGTTCTCGACTCGATAATCAACTTTGACCTTTTCTCCAACGGCGGGTCTCCTAAACGGTATGAATTTTGTTTTCAAGCCTACCCTAATATTGACAACTTCCGCTGCTTCGCCTTCACTAGCGTTTCTAACCGACAGGCTTTTGGGCGAAGAAGCGACTACTTCTCCTAACAGTGTCTTAACTGTCTTTTCGTCCTGTACAGATTCTTCTTTAAGTTCTTCCTTGACTTCAGGTTTTACTTTTTCGGGCGGAGAAGTCTTCGTGATGACTTTTCTTTCCGCAGCAACCTCTGGTTTTGTCACAGGCTTCTTTGAAGGTGGAGCCACTGCTGAAGGTTCAGCTTTTGAGGTCTTTGGAGGCTCCTTGGTTGAGGGCTTGGGTGATGAAACGTCCCGAGGCGCTACCTCTTTTTTGTCTGGTGACCAATTAGGGTCAGAAACATGAGCCGGCGGTCGAGTGGAAAAAACCGGTTTGGGTGGAACGCATGAATCCAGACTGGTTCCACTTGAAGGTCCATCCTCTCCAACTGTTCTACAGACAGAACTTGCGGGCGGCGCTGGTGGAAAACATTGCATTGAAGGCGGCGTAGGAGTCAGACTGACAACCTTGGTCGCTTTCATAAAACCATCTTCAAGCGTGAAATCAACCGCAACGACTTCTCCAATACAGGGTCGCCGGTTTGGAACGTATTTTGTGCGCCACCCTACGTTTACCTCGGCGCACTGGCCATTTGACTTTACTGTCATGGTTCTCCATCCGTTGTCCACAACAGTGCCCTTGAAAGTACAGATGCGGTATGCGTCGGCGGAAACCGCTCCAATGAAAATGATGGCCATAGTCAAAGCAACGATGACCGTAAAACTAACAACATGATTCTTCCCGGACATAGGGAACCTCCTCACTCGGGGGCGTAAGGATATTCGCGATAGCCTTTCTGGACGGAATCCACTAGCCACCGCCAGCATCTATTGGCTGAAAGTAGCCAAACTAATAGTAGGTTATTGATAAAATGTCAAGTAATTTAAAGATTAAATACATATCCATTCAAAATTATAATAACAAAACTTAACAATACCTTCATTAGTCGGCTGCGTTGTCTTTGTAGAGAGTGTATGTTATATATCGCGAATTCACAAGGGAGGCTCCGGTAATGGGTGTTTACCGCGACATCTCTGAATGCGAAATAGAATTTGTCAAGGAGATGGCTGAAGGTCTTGGAAGTTCAGGGCTCATACTCGAAGCGCTTCTGGCAAAAGCCGTGGAGGCAAGGTCCAGGTCAGAGGAATTGTTGAACCGTTACAATAGCAGTAAATCCGACGCGTTCGCAGAGTTGATCAACGAATTGAATCAAAGTATATTTGACTACAACGCTCTGGTTGGGAAATGCGAAGAAGCTTTGAGATGGTTGTTGATTCAAAGAGAAGCGTGCGGTTTTAGAACTCACAAAAATGTCAGTCAGTTCTATCCGATCCCCGAGAGGCTTATTCCTGTTAAGCAATGAAGCGGTATGTCCTGTCTAATATCATCTGTGCTCTAATCGGCTCTGCGATCATGAGCTGTGTCGCCCCGGTTGAGGGTTTCTCCCAAAATCGCCTGCCGAAAGATTCGAATTCTCAAGATATTATTGCGGTCACTTTCTTCACGTCTTCCGAATGCCCTTTTTGTGATAATATTAAAGAATTGCTTGAAGACTTGAAAACAAGATTTCCCATCAGAACCGATGTGTTTGATATCAATGAGCCTTATGGCTACGATCTTTTCTCGAAAATTGGGTCCGTTCACAAAGAAAAGAAAGTCGCCGTTCCGCTTGTAATAGTGGGTAAAGAGATTATGGTAGGTCAGTCTGAGATATTTGGCAAGATTGAAAAGACAATAAGACTCCGGCAGACTTCTAAGGAGCATATTCCTTCAGTAAGAGAATTGGCGAAAGAGAATTCGCGTAGCGCATTTTCAGACAAGGCTGAGCGACAAAAGGTTGGCGCTGAACCAAACCACTCGAAAAACTCCAAAGATCAAAAAGCAACTAATTCCCATAAAATTAAGATAATAAGCGATAATCCGAATTAGTCCTACCCACTGCCTGAATCATATCTTTCCCAATGAACCACAAACCTTGACTATATAATGATATATGAATATATTATTGACATATTAATCGTGAAGGGGTGCAACATGTTTTCGATGGACGATGAATCAAAGAAATTCCTCCAAGAGAAAATTGAGGAAAATCAGCATGTAAGAATATTTTTTGGTGGCTATGGGTGAGGCGGTCCCAACATGGGATTGGCTCTGGATGAGCCCAAAGAAGGCGATGAACACTACACTGTAAGCGAAGTTCCGGTTATCGTGGATCCTTTCGCGATGAAGATAATCAAAGAATCCGGTGGATTAAATATTCGCTCAAGTGTTTTCGGACCCACTGCTGAATTGGCTGGGACCGGATGTGGATCTGGCTGCAGTTGCAGCTAGGGTGACAGATATGCCCATATTTGAATTTATATGCGAAGATTGTGGGAAAGAATTCGAGAGGATATTCTTCTTATCAGAATGTAACGAAAATGTATCCTGCCCTGTATGTGAGAGCAACAGAACCAAGAAAACTTTTTCGGTATTTGCAAAATCTGGTATTGAAAAAAGTTTGAGTTCTTCTTGCGGGTCCACAGGTTCCAAAGGATTTTCTTGAGGTTAATGTAGAACGCCGTGAGCGTTTTTATCAGGCGGTAACTGGATATAATATTTCTTGTTACCGCCTTTAACTCAATTTTCTAGTCCCATTTGCGCCGGTCTTCTATCATTTTATCTTCATTTTCAAGTGTTCCAGGGTCAAGCACACAAACTGAACCTTTCAAGCGTAATGAGTCCCTGATCGTGGCTTCAACTTTTGAAATAAATCCCTCCGCAATTGATCCTTTCAATTCAATTTCAAGTTTCATCACGTCCTGATCATCCGGCCGATCTACAACAAGTCTGGCCTTTGCTATCTCGGGGTGCGCTTCGACCACTTTTTGAACTTGGGACGGATGGACAAACATTCCTTTGATTTTAGTGACCTGATCCACCCTTCCCATAATTCGAGTCAGTTTTGGGGCTTTCCGCCCGCAAACACATTCTTCGGACGAAATACTTGAAATGTCGCCAGTTCCGAATCTTATCAAAGGATAGATCTTGTTGTTGCAGGTTACCACGACCTCTCCCACTTCACCTTCCGGGAGTGTCAGACCTGACTCCGGATCAACTATTTCGACTATGACGTCATGATGTATGTGCATGCCGTTAGTCTGGGGGCACTCGTAGGCCAGGCACCCAACATCGGCCGTCCCATAAGCCTGTCGGGCTACTATACCAAATTCTTCCAGAAAACGCTTCCTCATCGATTCAGGAAGCATCTCGGCCGCAAGAAAAGCTACCTCCAGTTTTATATCCTTGTGCGGCTTAAGTCCCATTTCTCCCGATTTTTTTAGGATGGCCATCAGAAAACTGGGTGTTCCGATAAATCCTGTTGCGCCCAGTGTCCTCATAATGTCGACCTGAGCCTCGGTGTTTCCAACTCCGGTCGGAACAATAACCCCACCTAACTCGACAATGCCTTCTTCAAACATGTGTCCCGCAGGGGTCATGTGATAAGCAAAAGTATTAATCACTATATCTCCAGGTCTAAAACCAACGGAGTAAAGAGCCAACTTCCATCGCCAATAATCTTTTGTATTGCCGACCGGATCGTAGATTGGACCCGGTGACTGATGGATTCTCGCCAAATCGCTGATAGGAACAGTCAGGAATCCCCCAAAAGGACTATTGGCCTTCTGCGCTTCGGCCAAATCCTTCTTTTTGGTGACGGGTAGCTTGCTGAGATCCTCCTCTGACCGTATGTCTCCAAGGCCAATCCCCAAATTGTCCATTGTTTTTTTCAACGGAGTTCCAGCTTTGTATGCCATTGCGATGATTTCTTTCAAAAAATCTTCCTGGTAGAGTTTTCTCTCGGATTCCGGCATAGCTTCATCCGCGCTTGATAACCCCCTGTTTCTATCTTCAAATCCCATATCCGCCTCCGTGTCTGAAAATGTTCTACAGCCTCACCCAAAAATGGCGCACGCCCAATAGTTCATGTCACCGAACAAAATAAGCCCAAAGTTTTGGGATTTCTCAATGCAACACTGTAATTGACATGTATTTTGGGACCGTTTAAAATGCAGGATATTACATCTTTTATCAAATCAAGGTTAATCTTAACAAACTAATTGTGTCAAGTTGAACAGATTTTTAACCGGGCTCCACAACTGTGCCGCAATTCAGAATACACGGAAGTTTCCATTCCCGGCGGTTTTATTGTCCGGAGCCTTGACTTGGGCAATCGATATAATTCCGAACTAATTCCGATTATATTTTAATTCTTTAGGAGGATTTGATGACCGTTAGTAAATGGATTGACATGGGGACCGTGCTGAGCTTACAGGCAGAGCAATATCCGGACAAGCTTGGTTGCCAGGACAAGAACAGGGATCTAACGTTCAAACAGTGGAACGAAAGGAGCTGTCGGTTGGCAAACGCTTTAACTGCAAGCGGGTGCGGACATGGAGACCGATTCGCCGTTATAGCTTATAACCGCGTTGAGTGGATGGAAATATACGCGGGTAGCGCCAAGGGGGGACAGATTAGCGTGCCGATTATGTTCCGGCTTGCCGGCCCCGAGATTGAATACATTACCAATGATGCGGGATGCAAAGCTTTTATAGTGGAAAAACCCTTTGTCGACACTATCAATTCAATCAGAGAAAAACTATCGGTTCCCCAAGGGAGCTTTATTTTCTTGGGAGACCCCGGAGAAAAAGCTCCCGACGGCTATGTAACCTATGAGGAATGGTTGATGAACGCAAGCTTGGCTGAACCTGACCTCATTGTTGACGCGGCTGACCCCTGGACTTTCATGTACACGTCGGGGACAACGGGCAAACCCAAAGGAGTGGTTAGAACCCATGAGAGCTATCTCGCCATGTACTATCTCAACGTGGCGAACATGGGGGTACGGCCGACGGACAAGGCTCTCATGGTGATGCCAATGTGCCATGTGAATTCCATATACTATTCGTTTCCGTACACTTTGGTTTCAGCCTCTGTTTGCGTGTACAACGAATCTAGCTTCAATCCCCAGGACTTTCTTCAAACTGTTCAGCACTATCGGGTGACATTCACATCTCTGGTTCCCACTCACTATATAATGATACTCTCGTTGCCCGAGGAGGTTAAAAATAAGTTCGACGTATCGAGCATGCGGCAGCTTCTTATTTCATCGGCTCCAGCCAGAAAAGAAACTAAGATGGCCATCCTGGACTTCTTTAAAAACGCAGAATTGTGGGAGGCCTATGGATCAACCGAAGCAGGCCTTGTTACCTTGTGCCGCCCCGAAGACCAGCTCAGAAAATTAGGGACTATCGGACGGGAGATTTTTGGTATTGATCGAATCAAAGTGCTTGATGAGGATGGAAACGAAGTCCCAGATGGCCAGGTTGGGGAACTCTACGCCAGAACACCAATGCTTTTCAAAGAGTACTGGAATCTTCCCGAAAAGACTAAAGAAGTCTTCCAGGGAGAATGGTTCACCGCGGGTGACATGTGTTACAGGGATCCTGACGGATTTTATGTGCTCGTGGATCGCAAGGCCAACATGATCATAACAGGCGGGGAGAATGTGTTCCCATCGGAAGTCGAGAATGCGCTAGCATCTCACTCCGCAGTTAAAGACGTGGCTGTGATCGGCGTGCCTCACGAAAAATGGGGAGAATCGGTCCATGCTTTCATAATTCTGAAATCCGGAGTGGAATGCTCTGATGGGCTCAAAGACGAGATAAAGAGGTTAGCCAAGACCAAAATAGCAGGATACAAGGTTCCTAAATCCATTGATTTTATTTTGGACGAAGATATGCCTCGAACAGGAACGGGCAAAATACTTCACAGGGTGCTGCGAGAACACTACGGCACATGGAGTGACTCGAAGTAAAACCGTAGTGAAAAGACTTTTAATTTCTTTGCAAGATTGAAACCTGAGTTATTTGTGTTCTTAAAGAAGTGGCCTGAGGCCACTTCTTTTTCATTGCAGCGCTGTTGCAGCACGGATAGTTCTGTGGTATTGCTTCCCCTGCCTGGTTGACGCAGGACTTGTTGAATAATTATTGGAGAGCCAATGCGGATAGCGGCATTACCCATTCTACTGATAATCATTCTTGTCTCGGCTTTGCCCCTTTCACGAGCAATAGCCCAGTCTGCGTCTAATGCGGAAAAGGACTCCTCCCAACGGTGGCTCAGCCATCAAATGTTCCAGCCCCCGCCACGCGATTCGGATAGATCGAGAATCTCAGAAAGCACGATTGAAGAAATTAGGCGACTTTATCTGGAAGCCGAAAAAGAAATTCAAGCAAGGAACCAGTCCAAAACTCACCAGCAAGAGTCATATTCTGGCAACAAATCAGGCTCGAAATAAACGATCTGGTTTTTTAAGAATGTGGATCTTTAATCGCCATATTCTTGGTATAGCCATGTGAACCTTACCCTGTTAACCACAAATCCCAAGATGGATTCAGATCTAAAATTATCTCGGACTCTTTAAAATTCTCCTGGATGCCTTGTTTGACCTACACAGGTCAAGCTGTTAAACTTACGAGTTGCGGGCGGGGTAGATCTCTCGTCGCTTCGCTCACTCGAGATGACATGAATCGAGTCAGAGAGGCCTGCGGCCAAGACTAATGACCGGCACGGAGGCCGTTCCTACTACAAGAGATTTTATTTTACGGCAGTAATCAGATTCCAGCGGAACGACAGCTTGCCGCAAGGCAAGCGGGCAAAGAGTTCGTCGAGCATTTTCAGGCGTTCTTCATAAGCAAGCGCCGGATACAAGCCGGCAGACATTGCCGGAATAGAATAGAACTGCTTCAATAGATCAATATCATACAAGAAGTTTACAGTTTCAACATCAATCGAACCAAAAAGATCCCTCACAAAGAGAACCAGGCTATCAAATTCAACAGGTTTCTTGAGACTGACATTGGTTTGAGCATCCCGGTCCGCACGAACATAAGCATTCTCGTTGCTGTCATCAAAAACCCCCACCATAAAAGTCAAACCTAGTTGGCCTCCCGGTTCCAATAGCTTCCATGCCTGGGAAAGGCTAGCCTCGTAATCCGGAATTAGAAATATCGACGCACTGTAAATAATGACATCCATCAACTCACGCACACAACTCATGAGGTCACCGGCGTCTCCTTCAACGAACTGAAGCCTTGATGGATCCGGATTGTTACTTCTCGCCACATCCAACATGGAAGGTGAATTGTCGAGCCCCCACACCAAAGCGCCGGGAATAGTCTCCAAGATCTGTCTCGAACTGGCCCCTGTGCCACATCCGATGTCAAGGACCCTGGCATTGGAATGAATTTTCAACCTATCAAGCAGAACTGAGTTCAGAGAGTAAAAAAAACCGTATTTAGTTTCAAACTCAGAATATTTATCCGGACTCTGTTCGAAATTTCTCATAACTGCGTTTTTAATCTTTAGGATCTTCTTTTCGTCCATCTGTTTCCTTTACAGTCTCGGACTCGGGTTCAGCGACTGGACGCGGAGCCTCATATATGTTGGGCACAATAACTACGCGCTCGAGGTTTCTCTTGTAACTCGACTCACTGTGATCGTCCCCATGCTTCCAGGTCCTCAACATGTCTTTGGCCTGTTTCTTGTCGAGACACAGAATTTGCCTGAGTTGCCCCATGGTAATGCATTCTTTTTCGTATGTGTACCGTGCGATAGTGTCTAAAGGATATTCCCTGAGTTTCTCAATCGGCACTCTTATGCCAGCGCCGGCCAGAAAG